>DAIDBG010000100.1 GCA_027310225.1 bacterium
GCGGGCCGGTCGGCCTTGCGCCCGACCCGGCGACCACCCCCGAAGCCGTCGTCCAGGTTTACGGCGCGCGCACCTGGGGCTGGCGGGGCTATTTCGGCATCCACACCTGGGTCGCGGTCAAGCCGGCCGCGGCCCGGGCCTACACCGTCTATGAAGTGATCGGCTGGCGTCTGCGCCGGGGCGAGTCGGCGCTGGTGATCCGGGAGCGGGCGCCCGACGCGCGCTGGTTCGGCAACGCGCCCGAGCTGCTCGCCGACAGGCGCGGCGCCGGCGTGGACGGGCTGATCGCCCGCATTGACCAGGCCGCCCGCGCCTATCCCTACGCCGGCGAATACGCCGTCTGGCCGGGGCCGAACTCCAACACCTTCACCGCCTGGGTCGCGCGCGCGGTGCCCGAACTCGAGGTGGACCTGCCGCCGACCGCGATCGGCAAGGACTACCTCGGCGCCGGCTTCGTGGCCAGGGCGCCGAGCGGCAGCGGCGTGCAGCTCTCGCTGTTCGGCCTGCTCGGCGTGACGGCGAGCGGCGTCGAGGGGCTCGAGTTCAACGTGCTCGGCCTCACCTTCGGGGTTGATCCGTTCTCGCCGGCGGTCAGGCTGCCGATCTTCGGGCGCGTCGGCGCAGCCCGCTCGAACGGCTCCGTCGCCTACGCCGGCGCCAACGATCCACGGGTGCCGTAGTGACGGAAAGAAATGACGAGAGGAGCGGTGCCTGATAATTCGGTATCATGGCCTGCCGGGAGCTGTAACCGGTAGGCGGTGACAGTCATCGGGCGGGCAATCAGCCGCTCAGCCCGGCTCTTTTTCCAGTCTTATTCACATTCGGAGAATGCACATGATCGCTTCACGCTTCCTGCGTCGGTCTTTTTTGACGCTGTTTCTGTCGTTGACCGCCGCCGGCGCCCTCGCCCAGCCGCAGCCGGCGCAGCCGGAGTACACGCCCGAGGTCGGGCAGGAGGGCAAGGACGTCGTGTGGGTGCCGACGTCGCAGACGCTGGTGGACAAGATGCTCGATATGGCGAAGGTCACGCCGGAGGATTTCGTGATTGACCTGGGCTCGGGCGACGGGCGCACCGTCATCACCGCCGCAAAGCGCGGCACCCGCGCGCTCGGCATCGAGTACAACCCCGAAATGGTGGAGCTCTCCAGGCGCAACGCCGCGAAGGAGGGCGTGAGCGGCAAAGCGCAATTCGTGAAAGCCGACCTGTTCGAGAGCGATTTCTCGAAGGCCACCGTGATCACCATGTTCCTGCTGCCCGACATCAACCTGAAGCTGCGCCCGAAGATCCTCGACCTCAAGCCCGGCACCCGCATCGTGTCGAACTCGTTCACGATGGGCGACTGGAAGGCCGACCGGACGGTCAAGGCCGAGAAAAACTGCGATGCCTACTGCACGGCCTACCTGTGGATCGTGCCGGCGAAAGTGGCGGGCACCTGGCGGCTGCCGGAGGGCGAGCTCATCCTCAAGCAGGAATTTCAGACGATTTCCGGCACGCTCAAGACCGGCGACAAGGCCGTGGCGATCTCCGGCGGCAGGATGCGTGGCGACGGCATCACCTTCAGCGCCGGCGGCGCCCGCTACACCGGGCGCGTGAACGGCGATACCATGGAAGGCGCCGTCAAGTCCGGCGAGAAGGGCGGCAAGTGGCGCGCCACCCGCGGCGGCAAGACCACTTCATGAATAATCGGGGTTAGGCCGCGGTGCCGTGCTGCTCGCGCGCGCCGTGGCCGGCCGCCCGGTGCGCGTGCAGTGGATGCGCGAGGGCAAGTTCGCTCAGAGGTTCGCGGCGATCCAGTCCGCGATGTAGTCCACGCCGACCTGCCGGTTGTCCACCTGGCAGTGCTCGGCGCCGCCTTCACCGGCGGTGAAGATCTTGAGGGTCTTGCGTCTGGAGCCGACCGCGTCATAGAGCCTGCGCGCGGAATCGGGGGGAACGATGCGGTCGTTTGCGCCGTGCGCCACCAGGAACGGGCACTCGATGCGCCCGGCGACGCCGGCGAGGTCGAAGCGCTTCGCCATCTCGACCGCCTCGTCGAGGTCCTTCACGCCGAACACCCACGGCACCTGGAAGTGCGACTGCGCGCTTTTCCTGGCATCACTCTTCACCGCGCGCCGGATCCCGTCCACCCACTCTTCCATTTTCCAGTGCATGGCGCCGAAGGCGACGCACGCGCAATAGCGCTTCTCGAACGCGGCGATGCGCGGGGCGTAGTAGCCGCCGAAGCTGTAGCCCATCACCACGACCTGCTTCGGGTCCACTTCCGGCCGCTGCGCGATGGAGTCGTAGGCCGCGCTGCCCGCGGCCTCGTAATCGTGGCGGGTCTTGATGTCGCGCAGCCGCAGCGACTCGCCCTGCCCCGGCCCGTCAATCGCGAGCGTGTGCCAGCCGCGCGCGGCGAATTCGAGGCCCGCGAACAGCACGCTCATCTCCTTGCAGTTGTCCATGCCGTCGAACACGGCGACGGTGGGCGCGCGCCCCTTCGCGCCCGGCGCCTTCAGGAACAGCGCCGGCAGCGTGGTTCCCTCATACGGCACCTCGACCTTCTCCACGTTCGGGTAGCGGCGCAGCAGGCCCTTCGTCTGGCACTCGATCGCCCTGCGCCCGATCTCGCGCTTCTGCGCGCCGGGATACACGAAGCGCTCGCCGGTGAACCAGTACATGCCGGCGCGGAGATAGCAGTTGCCCGCCGTCATCCGGCGTCCCTCCACTTCCGCCGCGTCCGCCGCCCGCTCCAGGCGCGCGCCCAGCGCGCACCACTCCTCGCGCCACGCGTCGGGCTCGTCCTGGCGCTTCCCGAGCTTCTCGCAGACCTGGTCGATCTCTCCCAGCGCAACCGCGCCGTACGGCGCCATGCCCTTGGTGACCAGGCACGCGTTCGACCACATGAAGTTGCCCGGGAAATGGTCAATCCAGCGCGCGCTTTCCGATGACATTGTCTGGTCCTGGTTCTGTCTGCGTTCGCCGTCGGCTCCGTCACTTCCCGGGTGGCCACAATGTGGAAGATCGCCGCGGAAATTCACCATTGCATTTTATACCGGGGCCGCGGCACCGCGATTGCTGCATAATTCGGATTGCTGTTCTGCAATGCCCGGCAACAAGGCAGCCAAGGAGGGGGGCCATGAGACGCTTCCTGCAGCACGTCCTGCTCGCCGCCGCCGGCGTGGCGGCCGTCGCCGCCGCGCACGCGCAGAGCTACCCGGCGCGGCCGATACGCATGATCGTCCCGTTCAATCCCGGAGGCGCGTCGGACTTCGTCGCACGCATCATTCAGCCCAAGATGACGGAACTGCTGGGACAGCAGGTCGTGGTGGACAACCGCGCCGGCGCCTCCGGCAACCTCGGCGTCGAGATCGCAGCGCGCGCGGCGCCCGACGGCTATACCCTCTTTCTCGGCAACGTCGGCACCACGGCGATCAACCCGAGCATCTTCCCGAAGTTCCCGATCAGGCCGCTGCGCGATTTCATCGGGCTCACGCTTCTGGTGGACGTGCCGGGCGCCTTCGCGACGCACCCGTCGGTGCCGGCCAGCACGGTGAAGGAATTCATTGACTACACCAGGTCGCGCCCGGGGCAGCTCAACTACGGCTCCTCCGGTGCGGGGGCCGCCCAGCGCCTCGCCTTCGAGTTTTTCATGAACAAGGCCGGCATCAAGCTCGTGCACATTCCCTACAAGGGCGGCGCCGGGGCGGCGACCGCCGCGGTGCTGGCGGGCGAGGTCGCCGCGACCATGGTCACGGTCGCCTCGTTCATCCCGTACGTGAAGACGGGCAGGGCCAAGGTGCTCGCCGTGATGGCGTCCAGGCGCTCGCCCGCGCTGCCGCAGGTGCCGACCATGGCGGAGTCGGGATTTCCGGAGCTGACGCTCGGATCGTGGCAGGCGATGTACGTGCCCAGGGGCACGCCGCGGCCGATCGTGGACAGGCTCTACGCGGTGATGATCAGGACCGTGGGGGACGCGGAGGTGGTCAGGCGGCTGACGGCCGGCGGCGCGGAGGTCGTGACCAGTAAATCGCCCGAGGATTTCGCCGTCTTCCTGAAGGACCAAAACGAGTTCTGGGCGAAGATCGTGAAGGACGTCGGTGCGACGGCGGAACAGCAATAGCCCTGAAAACCGCAGTTCATGACCGGGGAAGCCATGCCACGGCAGAAATCCGCGGAACGGCGCGCGGCGTTCGTCACCGGCGCCTCGCAGGGACTGGGTGCGGCGATCGCGCTCGCGCTCGCCCGCGACGGCTACGACGTGGCGGTCTCGGCACAGCGCCCGGGGAGGCTGGACGCCACGACCGGGAACATCGGGTCGGCCGGCGCGCGCGCCGTGCCGGTTCTGCTCGACGTGCGTTCGCGCCCGAGCCTGGAGCGGGCGATGGCCGAGGCGATCGCCGCGCTCGGCCGGCTCGACCTGCTGGTCAACAACGCCGGCGTCACGCTGCGCAAGCCGGCGCTGGAGGTGACGCACGCCGAATGGGAGGAGGTGATGGGCGTCAACCTGACCGGCACGTTCTTCATGAGCCAGCAGATGGGCCGGCACCTCGTCGCGACCCGCCGCCCGGGCTGCATCATCAGCATCGCCTCGACGCACGGCATGCTGGGCTATGCGGAGCGCTCGACCTACGGCATTTCCAAGGCGGGGATCATCCACATGACGCGCATGCTGGCGCACGAATGGGCGCAGCATGGCATCCGCGTCAACGCGATCGCGCCCGGCACGGTCGAGACGGCGTCGCGGGCGGAGTATTTCAAGTCGAATGCCGGGGCGCGGCAGGCGATGATCGAGCGCATCCCGCTGCGCCGCTTCGGTGCGCCCGAGGACGTCGCGGGCGCTGTGTGCTACCTCGCCGGCCCCCACGGCGAGTACATTACCGGGCAGACGCTGGTGCTCGACGGCGGATTGACGGCGTATTGAGCCCCGCCAATTAAATTATCCGGACCACGGAGGTATTGACCATGAAATCCGTTCACTCCTGCTGGCTGATTGCTTTCATCACCCTTGCGGCGCTCTCCCCGGTGCAGGCGCAGTATCCGGTGAAGCCGGTGCGCCTGATCGTGCCGTTTCCGCCGGGCGGCGGCACCGACGCGATCGCGCGCATCCTGACCCCGGCGCTCTCGGAAGGACTGGGACAGCAGGTGATCGTTGACAACCGGCCGGGGGCCGGCGCCAACATCGGGGCCGAGATCGCGGCGAGGTCGGCGCCCGACGGCTACACGCTTCTCCTCTCGGCCATCGCCAACGCCATCAGCGCGAGCCTCTACGCCAAGCTCAACTACGATCTCGTGCGGGACTTCGCGCCGGTCACGCTGCTCGCCACCACGCCGCACATCCTGGTCGTGCATCCGTCGCTGCCCGTGAAATCAGTGAAGGAGCTGATCGCGCTCGCCAGGGCGCGGCCGGGAGAGCTCACCTACTCGTCCTCGGGCGCCGGCACGCCGACGCACCTCGCCGGGGAGCTGTTCGCCAGCATGACGGGCGTGAAGATGACCCACGTGCCGTACAAGGGCGGCGGCCCCTCGGTGATCGCCCTGGTCGGCGGCGAGGTCTCGGTCGGGTTCGCGACCATGCCGTCGGTGATCCAGCATGTCAAGGCCGGCAGGCTGCGGGGGCTCGCCGTCACCACCGCACGGCGTTCGCCGGCGATGCCCGGCCTTCCCACCGTCAGCGAGGCGGGCGTGCCGGGTTACGATGTGGGCTCGTGGTACGGGCTGCTGGTCCCGGCCGGCACGCCGAAAGAGATCGTCGCGCGGCTGCACGCCGAGACGGTGAAGCTGTTGAAGCTCCCCGCAGTGACGGAGCGCCTCGCCGCCTCCGGATTCGAGGTGCTGGTGAGCACGCCCGAGGAATATGCGGCGTTCACGCGCAGCGAAATCGCGAAGTGGGCGAAGGCGGTGAAGGCTGCGAACCTGCGCGTGGATTAGAACCCGGGAACACCATTACCGTTGGGGGGAGCGAACATGTCGCGCGTCGAGCCGTTGCCGGCGGATGCCAGCCCGGATCTGAAGGACACGTTGCAGACCTACAAGAACTACCTCGGCTACGTGCCGAACAGCGTGCTCATCATGCAGCACCGGCCCAAGCTCGTGAAGGCGCTCGCCCAGCTGGCCGCCGCCGTCTGGGACAAGGAAAGCGAGGTCAATCTCGGCTTCAAGCGGCTGGTGGCCTACATGGCGAGCCGCACCCACGGGTGCCACTACTCCATGGCGCACGCCGCCGAGGCGGCGCACCGGCTCGGCATGGAGGACGCGAAACTGGAGGCCGTCACCGAGTACCGCACGAGCCCGCTCTTCACCGAGGCCGAGCGCGTGGCGCTCGACTTCGCGGTCGCGGCGGCCTCTCAGCCGAACGCCGTGACCGACGCGCTGTTCGAAAAGATGAAGCGGTACTGGAGCGACGCGCAGATCGTCGAGATCGCCGTCGCCTTGAACGGTTTTCTCAACCGCTGGAACGACACGATGGCGGTGCCGCTCGAGCCGGAGCCGATCGCGTTCGGGGAGAAGCATCTCGCGCGCCACGGCTGGCGCGTCGGCAAGCACCGGTGACCTGCGACAACTGAACCGCCAAGACGCCAAAAAATCAATAATAGCATGCGCAGCTGTGCGCAAATTGCGGGCGCAATTGCTCAACGCACGACATCGGCGATTACTTCGAATAAGTTTCGACACGCGGCGGGGGATTGCCGATCTCGGCGAGCCGCCCGTCCTCGGCCATGATCTGGACGAAGCTCTCCAGCGCCTTCAGCATGGGCGGCATCCCGAAGTTGACGCAGGTCTGGAGGATGATCTCCATCACCTCCCGCGGCGATGCCCCGTTGCGCAGCGCGCCGCGCATGTGGCCGCGCGCCTGTGTCTCTTCGCCCGCCGCGAGGCAGTCGCCGACCATGCAGAGAAGGCGCGTCTTGTCGTCCACCACGCCCCGGGCGTACATGCCCTGGTAGCAGAACCTCACCCACAGCCCGGCGAACTCCGGGTCGAGCGCGTCGAGCCAGGCGAGAACGTTCAGGTGGTGGCGCGGCCGCAGGGTGAGCCCGCGCCCGACCGCAAGCCAGCCATGGCGCCCCATGAGGCGGGCGAAGCGGGGATCGGCTACGTCGTCGGGGTGCCAGGTGCGGCGCTCCTCTTCGTAGGAGCGCGTGCGATCGTTGCCGTCGAGAGGAAGCTGCGAGGCCCGCAGTTTGCCGAGCAGTCCCAGCTCCCCGGCGATTCGGTGGAACACCTCGATCGCGGGCTCCACGACGGTATGCCCGCCATAGACTACGCACTGGAGGATGATCTCGAGGATTTCCCGCGGGGCGACGCCGGCCGCCACGGCGGCGCGCACCGTGTCCTCCAGCGCGGCGTGGCTCCTCGCCATCGTGTACTGCCCGACCAGCACGAGCAGCTGGGTGCGGGTGTCGAGCGCCGGCCTGCGGCTGATCCCGGTGATGGCAAAATCGAGCCAGAGCTTCGTGAAATGCTGATCGAGGCTGTCGCGCTGGGCGACGCGCCGCTCGAAGGTTTGGGGCTGGATCTTGAGACCGGCGTCGTAGGCGCTTGCGCCGTACTGGGCGCGGAGATCGGAGTCAGGCATGTCGGCAATCCTCCCGGTGATGGAAGTGTTGTATCGTACCTCACGCGAGTCACTTATATTCAGGGAGGACATTCATGGGACAAGTCAGGCGCGTGGTTACGGGCCACGACGAGAAAGGGAAAGCGATCGTGATTTCGGACAGCGCGGCGCCGACCCACAGCAACCCGCTGCGCCCCGGCCAGCTCTCCCACGAAATCTGGAAAACGAGCGCGATGCCCGTCCCCATCGGAAGGGATGAGCCCGATCCGGTGACCGGGAAGCGCCAGCTCCACCCGGCCCCGAACGGCACCATGTTCCGCATTTCGGAGGTGCCGCCGGAAAGCGACGCGATCCGCAACATGATGACGCCGGAACAGGCGCGGGAGGCATTCCGCGCGAGCGGTGCCGAGGCGGCCTCGACCTGGGGGCGCGGCGGCCGCCACCCGCTGATGCACCGCACCGAAACCGTGGACTACGCAGTGGTGCTCGAGGGCGAGATCACGCTGATACTGGACGAAGGCGAGGTGAACCTCAAGGCGGGCGACATCGTGATCCAGCGCGGCACCAACCACGCGTGGAGCAACCGCTCGGGCAAGGTCACGAAGATGCTCTACGTGCTGATCGACGGGCGCTTCGATCCCGGGCTGGCGGCGCAGTTTCCGAAGTGACGTGGTGACGCGGCGCAGGCGCGGTCAGAGCGTGAGGGCGGAAGAGCGGGAGGGGGGTGAAAGCCACAAGCTGTGTTTCACTCTCACGATCTCCCGATTTCCCGGTCTTTCCATCTCCCGATCTCACGCGTTCCTCAGCGGCGACGCGCGGGCTTGGCTGTCCCCGTTTGGTCGAGGTAGTATATACACTGTATAAACCTCATTGAGGTGCCCATGCGGACCAAAGCACAGAAGTGGGGCAACAGCCTGGCGGTGCGCATTCCCAAGGCAATTGCCGATCAAGCGGGGGTGCGGGAGGACGACGAGGTGGAAATCGAAGTAGCGGCACAGGTGATCCGGATGAGAGCACGCCTGCGGAAACCCGTGCTGTCTGAACTCTTGCGCCGGATTACGCCCGATAACTTGCACGGCGAAACGGATTTCGGAAGACCCAAGGGGCGGGAAGTGTGGTGAGGCGCTACGTGCCGGACCGTGGTGACGTGGTGTGGCTCAACTTTACGCCGCAGGCCGGTCACGAGCAGGCCGGCCACCGGCCGGCGTTGGTGCTGTCGCCGGCGGCGTATAACGGCAAGACCGGGCTCATGCTCTGCTGCCCCATCACGAGCCAGGTCAAGGGCTACCCATTCGAGGTGCCGCTCGGTCCCGACGCCGGGGCCCGTGGGGTGGTCTTGTCCGACCAGGTCAAGAGTGTCGATTGGCGGGCGCGGCAGGCGCGTCGAAAGGGCGCCGTGTCGAAGGACGCGATGGACCAGACGATCGCACGCGTTCGGACGTTGCTTGACTGATTGCTTCCGGCTCCCGGATTGTCGAGATCGAGGGCGCCGGTGGCGCTGAACGGCTTCCTCAACCGCTGGCACGACACGATGGCCGTTCCCCTTGAGCAGGAGCCCATCGCCTTCGACGAAAAGCATCTCACGCGCCACGGCTGGCGCGTCGGCAAGCACAAGTGAACGGCGGCGGTCGGGCTCCGTTTACTGCGGCTGGATGCCCGCCGCGCGCACGACCTTCGCCCACTTCTCGGTCTCGGTGCGCAGGAAACGCGCAAATTCCTCCGGCGTGCCGCCTCCTGTTTCGGCGCCCTCGCCCGCGAATTTCTGCACGACTGCGGGCGACTGCAGGACGCCGGCCGCCGCCTCGTGCAGCCTGGCGACGATCTCCTTCGGCGTCTTCGCGGGGGCGAACAGGCCGTACCACTGCACGGCTTCGTAACCCGGGACCGTTTCCGCGACCGTCGGTACGCCCGGCAAAACCTCGACGCGTCGCGGGCCGGTCACGCCCAGCGCGCGCAGGCGCCCGTCGCGGATGTGCGGGAGCACGCTCAGCATCGTGCCGGCCATGACCGGGGTCTGCCCGGAGAGCAGATCAACGAGCGCGGGTCCCGAGCCTTTGTAGGCGATATGGACCATCTTGAGTTTCGTCATGCCGAGGAACAGCTCCATCGACAAATGCGGGTTCGTCCCCAGCCCGGCCGAGGCGTAGTTGAGCTCTCCGGGACGCTTGCGCGCGAAGGCGATCAGCTCCTTCACCGACTTGACGGGTAACGACGGGTGCACGACGAGCACGTTGGGCGCCGATATGGCCAGCGTGATGGGTGCGAGGTCGCGCTGCGCGTCATACGGCAGCTTCTTTTGGATCGAGGGCAGGATGGCGAGCGTAGAGATCCCCATCAGCAGCGTGTAGCCGTCGGGGGCCGCCTTCGCCACGAGATCGTTGCCGATGATGGAACCCGCTCCCGGGCGATTATCCACGACCACGGTCTGGCCCAGGCGCTGCGAGAGGCCGGGCGCGATGAGCCGCGTCAGGATGTCGGTGCCGCCGCCGGGCGACGACGGCACGATCACCCGTAGCGGGCGGCTGGGATAGCCCGGCTGCGCCAGACTCTCGCCACCAGCTGCGGCGAGCGCAACGAACAGCAGGCACGCGTTTCGCAGAGACATGCTGGCTCCTCCTCCTCGTGTCATGACGTGCGGCGGGGCCGCGCGTGCGCTTATTCTAGTGCGGTTCCCTCCGCATGCACGGAGCCTACTGCCCGCCGATTCCTGCCTGCCTGATCACCTTTGCCCACTGTTCGCGCTCGGACTTCATGTACTCGGCGAACCGCTGCGGCGGGCTGCCGACGCCTTCGGTGCCGTCGGCGGCGAGCCGCGATGCCACCTCGGGCCGCTTGAGCGCGTAGGCGATTTCACGGTACAGGCGCTCAACGACGGGCCGCGGCGTGCCGGCCGGCGCGAGCAGGCCGTGCCATTGCGTCACCACGAACCCGGGGACGCCCGCCTCGATCATCGTCGGCACCTCGGGCAGCATCGCCGTGCGCTTCTCGGTGGTCACCGCGATCGGCCGCACCCCCTTGGAGCGGATGAGGGGTGCCATGGCGGCGACGCTCGACATGGTCATCTGGGTCCGCCCCGAGAGCAGGTCCGGGAACGCCTGCCCGACGCCCTTGTACGGCACGTGAACGAGCTTCACGCCGACGGTCACGGCGAAAAGCTCCGTGGCGAGCTGCTGCAGCGTTCCGAGGCCGGACGAGGCGTAGTTGAGCGTGCCGGGGTTCGCCTTGGCATAGGCCACGAACTCGCTCACCGAGCCGATGGGCAGCTGCGGATACACGGTCAGCACGTACGGCGCTGCGGCGATCTGGGAGACCGGCGCGAAGTCGCGGAACAGGTCGAAACCGGTCTTGTTGAGGAGGGGGTAGATGACGTGGCTCGCGCTCATGATCACGAGCGTGTAGCCGTCGGGCGCCGCGCGGGCGACGATCTCCAGGGCGATGGTGCCACTCGCGCCCGGCCGGTTGTCCACGACGACGGTCTTGCCGAGGCGCTCTGTCAGCGACGGGGCGACCAGGCGTGCGACGACGTCGAGGCCGCCGCCCGGCGCGGTCGGCACGAGAAACCGGATCGGCCTGCCCGGATAGCCTTGCGCAATCGCGGCTCCCGGTCCGAGCAGCAACAGGGCCAGGATCGCCGCAGCCGTTCGCGCCGCGAGCTTCATTTGCTGATCACGAAAATGGCCGTGGCGGCCCCCGCGCCGCACAGGCACAATGCACAGGCGACGCATGAGGCGCTTTTCCGGATTTTCGTTCTCATGACTCCTCCGGCCGGGAACGTGAACCCGTACGCGCCATTCTGCGCCAGCTTCGGGACGCGCTTCAAGTTGGGGGATGCCGACTTCGCTCGAATCACGCTGTTTGATACCAGGAAAGGAGTCATATGCGCGAGCTGATGCCACTTGCTGAGAAGATCGGCGCCGCTCTGAAGGCGCGCAAGGAAACCATCGCCGTGGCCGAGTCCTCCGCCGGCGGCCTCGTCTCGGCGGCGCTGCTCGCCGTGCCGGGCGCCTCGGCTTACTTCATCGGCGGCGGCGTGTTCTACACGCGCCAGTCCATCCTCGCGCTGAAGGACACGCGGGAAGACCTGTTTTCGGGCATTCGCGGCGGCACCGAGGCGTGGGCGCGGATGATGGCGCGGACCCTGCGCGGGCGCTGCGGGGCCGACTGGGGGGTCGGCGAGAGCGGGGCAGCGGGTCCCACGGGGAACCGCTACGGCGATCCCGCGGGGCACGCCTGCATCGTGGTGACCGGCCGAGTCGAGCGCTCGATCGCCCTGGACACCGGCAGCAATGACCGCATCGTGAACATGTACGCCTTTGCCGGCGCGGCGCTCAAGCTGTTGGCGGAGAGCCTCGAAAATCGGTGACCCACGGGCTGTGAAGACCACATTGTGGGAAGGCGCGTGCGAAGAGGCGCGGCTTCCTGCAATATCCCGATCTCGATTACGGAGGATACTTGGTGGATCGAGCACTGTGGATTACCTGGTACGACCTGCCCGACAACGGGCGCGACGCGTACCTTTCCTGGCTGCACGGCACGTACATGCCGAAGCTCGTGAAGCGGCCGGGATTCCTGTGGGCGGCCCACCTCAGGTCGGAAGCACAGCCGCGGCAGTCCGGCGTGCCGGCCGGCGCGGCCGGGCGGCTGCGCCACACCGATGACCCCGCCGTCCCCACCGGCAACGCGTACATATTGATATTCGGCGCCGAGAACGCGCACGCGTTCGCCCATCCGGTCCCGCGCAAGCTGCACGCGGAGCTGCCGGAGGAGGACCGGAAGATGCTGGCGGTGCGGATCGGCGAGCGCGTGAATATCTTCACCGAGGAGGACCGGATCGGCGGCCCCGAGGCCGGCAAGCGCGAGCGCAACGCGGCGCTCTCCCCGTGCATCCAGCTCGGCAGCTTCAACGCCGGCAGCGCGGACGAGGACGAGATACTGGAGTGGTACGCCAACTGGCGCCTGCCTTCGATGAACCGGCTGCCCGGCTGCGTCGGCATCCGCAAGATCGTTTCCGTCTCCGGCTGGGCGAAGCACGGCGTGCTCTACGAGTTCGTGTCGCTGGAGGCGCGCAACAGGCACTTTCCCGATCACGAGAAGGCGAACCCCGAGATGGACGCGTGGACCGACCGGCTCGTGCGCAAGCTCGTCCACGCGCCGGGCTCGCCCTGCGTGGCGCAGCGGCTGCATTCCGTGACGAAGTGATCTGAAACCGCCGATGAACGTCGATTATCTGCGGCTGATGTTCGATCTTGATTTTCGAGGCGGGCTTTTTTGAAGAGGGGCGGACGATGAGCGATTTCGAGCAGGAGCGCTTCAGGAAGGGCATGGAGATCCTGAAGGAGATGGGCCGCGAGCACACCATGATGAACCAGAAGGAGCTCTATCCCGACCTCTACAACCTGTCGGTGGGGTACCTCTTCGGCGAAATCTGGTCGCGGCCGCACCTCACGGTGCGCGAGCGCGAGCTGATCACGCTCGCGGCTAACATCGCGCTCGCGCGGCCGGCGGGAACGCATTCGCATTACCGCAGCGCGCAGCACCTCGGCTTCACGAAGGAGCAGATCATGGAGATCATCATCCACGTCGGGCACTACGCCGGCTGGCCGGCGATCGCCCACGCGATCATCCAGTTCGAGCAGGTGCTGAAGGAAGACGCCGAGAAGCAGGGCAAGTGAAGCGTGACGTGCTGAGGCGTTGCTAGGACAACTCTTCGATCCTCGCGCTGCGATGTCACGCACCATGTCACGCCGTATCATGTCACGCAGCGTCATGTCACGCTTCCTGGCGCTTCTGCTGGCCATGTTGCCTGCGGCCGCAGGAGCACAAGGCTATCCCGCGAAGCCGGTGCGCTTTCTGGTTCCGTTTTCGGCGGGCAGCGGCTCCGACACCATCGCCCGCATCGTCGCGGGCGGGATGGCGCAGGCCTTCGGGCAGCAGATCGTGGTGGAGAACCGCGCGGGCGCGGCGGGCAACATCGGGGCGGAGCTCGCCGCGAAGGCGCCGCCCGACGGCTACACGATGTTTCTCGTCAACATGGGCCACGCCGCGAACGCGACCCTGTACGACAAGCTGGGCTACGACCTCGTGCGCGATTTCGCGCCGGTCACGCAGCTCGCCTCCTCTCCGTCCCTCGTGGTCGTGCATCCGTCGCTCCCCGTCAAGTCGATCGGGGAGCTGGTGAAGCTCGCCAGGGCGAAGCCGGGCGCCATCTCATTCGGTTCGGGCGGCATCGGCACGCCCACGTTCGTGGCGGGGGAGCTGTTCAAGCGTCAGGCGGGCGTGGACCTGCTGCACGTGCCGTACAAGAGCGGCGGCGAGGCGATCATCGGCGTCGTGACGGGAGAGGTGCCGCTCTATTTCGCGCCGCTCGCGACGGCGCTGCCGCAGGTCCAGCAGGGCAGGCTGCGCGCTCTCGCGGTCACCACGGTCAAGCGGCTGCCCATGCTGCCCGACTATCCCACGGTGGCGGAGTCGGGCTATCCGGGCTATCAGGCAGGCAACTGGTACGGCCTGCTGGTGCCGGCGAAGACGCCGAAGGAGGCGATCGCGGCGATCAGAACCGCCGCGCTGGCGTCGCTGAAGAGCCCCGCCGTGAGCAAGCGCATGACCGATCTCGGCTACGTGATCATCGGCGATCGGCCGGAGGAGTTCGCGGCGCACATCCGCTCGGAGATCGCGAGCCTCGCGAAGATACTGAAGGGGCTGCGCGCGGGCCAGTGAGGCCGATCATCCTTGGAATAGAACCTTCGACGCAAAGGCGCAAAGAAGAGATTCGATTCCCTGCAAACGCCGTGGCGTTGGGTTCTTGAGCTGATTTGCGAGCGTCAATTACCTATAGGAGAGTGAGACATGGTTCTGGAAGTCGCCATCCTGCACATCAAGCCGGAGGAAACGTCGAAGTTCGAGGCCGTCTTCCCCAAGGTCGAGCCCATTTTCCGCAGCGTCAAGGGCTACATCGCGCACGAGCTGCAGCGCTGCATCGAGACCCAGGGCCGCTACCACTTCCTGATCCGGTGGGAGACGATCGAATCCCACACGGTCAATTTCCGGCAGTCGCCGAAATTCCAGGAGTTCCGCGCCCTGGTCGGGCCGTTTTTTGCGCAACCGCCGGTCGCCGAGCATTTCGAGCGGGTGACGGACAGCCACATCTGACGGCGGCACCCGCGGCCGCAGAAAGCCGCGGGCGCGCTGAGACCCCACGTCAACGGCGGCCCGTTTCTGCCCTGACCGCCGCGCGGCGCCTACGAGCCGGCAACCACCGCCATCTTGTTGTTGACCGATTTGACGCCGGGCACGTCCGAGGCGAGCTTCGCCGCCTTGTCGCGGTTGCCGGCGGTATCAGCCGTGCCGAACAGCGTGACGGTGCCGTCGGATGCTGTGACGTCCACCGTCACTCGCTTCAGGTCCGGGTCGGAAGAGATGGCGGACCTGACCTTCGAGACGAGCGCCGCGTCCTGGCTCGCCTTGTCGGCCTCGGCCGCGGCCTTTGCGTCGGGCGCGGTCGGCTGCCCGGCCTTGTCCGCCGCTTCCGGCGCCGGCGTCATCGCGATGGCGGGCGGCTTGTCGGCGGGAGCCGCGGCGCCCTTGTCGGGGCTATAGGTGGGCCGCTCGCACGCGGCGAGGCCGAGTGAGAGCGCGCCGGCGATCACGGCCGGCAGCGCGGGGTGGATCCGTTTCCGTTCGCTGAGATTCATGATTTCCCCCTTCGGTAGTTGCGCATCCCGTTTGACCGCGCCGGCTGGCCCGGAATTCACTCGGAGAGTGTCGCCCTGTGGCGACGGAATGGGACTGAAACGAAGTCGGGGATGGACGATGATTTGCCGGGTCCGGGCAGCGAGCGATCGGCCGCGTTGGCAGTAACGATCAGCGTGCCCGCCGGCACTGGCGGTCTGTCGGACTTGGTCCGACAAACTCCTGGGCCTCGATATTTGAGAGGGCTCCCGGTCGCGGGCCTTGCCGTCACCGCGTCACCGTTCACCCCTCGCGCCTTTCTCTATAAAATGTGCCGGCATGGCGAAAAAACGCGAGCGCGTGATCGAAGGCCAACTTTTTTGCCGCGGGAAAGGGACCGGTGCTCTCCGCCGTGTGCGTTCCGCTCCACGTCGGCCGCACCACCTCGGTGTGGCAGACGACGATCCGCAACCCGGACGGGGGCACCGTCGCGATCGTCACCCAGACCCAGATCGCGCTGCCGGATGGAACCGGCGATGGCGGGGAATGAGGAAAAACCGGTATCGGTGCGGACCTTTATAAGCATGCCGGATGCTGACCTGCCGCTGAGCGGCTACACCGTCCTCGACCTCACGCGCGTGCGCTCTGGCCCGACCGCGGTGCGCCAGCTCGCCGATTTCGGCGCCAACGTCATCAAGATCGAGGACCCCGACAGCAGGGGTGCCGGCAACAGCGCCTTCGACCGGCGCACGGGGTCCGACTTCCAGAACCTGCAGCGCAACAAGCGCAGCATCACGCTGAACCTCAAGGCGCCCGAGGGACTGGCGCTCTTCAAGCGCATGGCGGAGAAGGCGGATGTCGTGGTGGAGAACTACCGTCCCGGCGTGAAGCACCGCCTCGGCATTGACTACGAGAGCCTGCGCAAGCTCAACCCGCGCCTGGTGTACGCGAGTATTTCCGGTTTCGGGCAGGAGGGTCCTTACGCCGAGCGGCCCGGGATCGATCAGGTGATCCAGGGCATGGGCGGCCTCATGTCCATCACGGGTCTTCCCGGGCAGGGACCGTTACGCGCCGGCATCGCGATTTCCGACAGCAGCGCCGGCCTCTACTGCGCGTTCGGGATCGTGCTGGCGCTGCTCGAGCGCGAACGCTCCGGCCAGGGGCAATGGGTGCAGACCTCGCTCCTGCAGGCGATGATCGCGATGCTCGACTTCCAGGCCGCGCGCTGGCTGGTGGAGAAGGAAGTGCCGCCGCAGGCCGGAAACCGCCACCCGACCGCGATCCCGACCGACGTATTCAGGACCTCGGACGGCCACGTCAACATCGCGGCGGCGGGCGACCTCTACGCACGGCTGTGCAACGCGATCGGCATGCCCGAGCTCATCACCCATCCCGATTACGCCGACTTCAAGGTGCGCTCGAAGAACCGCGACGCGCTGCACCGGACGATCGGCGAGCGCATCGCCACGCGCACCTCCGGCGAGTGGATCGAGATCCTCAACCGGGCGGGCGTGGCCTGCGGCCCGATCTACACCATAGACCAGGTATTCGCCGACCCGCAGGTGAGGCTGCTGGAGATGGCGCAGCCGGTCGAGCACCCGAAGCGGGGGAAGATGAACCTCGTTGGCCAGGCCGTGAAGCTCGTCCGCACGCCGGCGAAGATGCGCACCGCCGCGCCCGAGCGCGGGCAGCACACGCGCGAGATACTCGGGGAATTCGGCTACGACGCTGCCACGATCGCGGACTTCGAGCGCCGCGGGATCGTTTGAAGAAAATCGCCGTTAGGACCCGCGTCGCAGTCGCCTCTACTGGCGTGGCGCGTTCGCTACTGACCGCGCTGCCAGTTTCTACCGCGCGGGCTCCTAGCCCATGCACATGAAAGCCTTCTCCCTCAGGCAGGAGGGCGCGAGGGCGGCGCTTGAGTTGCGCGAGGTTCCGGTGCCGCAGCCCGGCAAGGGCGAGGTTCTCGTGCGCGTGCGTGCGGCCTCGCTCAACCGCGGGGAGTTCCTCGCGAGCAGCGCGCACTACGCCCTGTCCGGACCGCGGCCCGCCGGCGGCGATGCCGCAGGCGAGGTGCACGCGGTGGGCGAGGGTGTCACGGCGTTCAAGGCCGGCGACCGCGTCATGGGGCGCGCGCGGGGCTGCTTCGCCGGGTATGTCGTGATGGCGGTGGAGCAGACGGTTCCCGCCCCGCAGCGCCTCACGTGGGAGCAGGCGGCGGCGGTGCCGCTGGTGTTCGTGACCGTGTACGAAATCCTGCACATCGGAGGTACCGTGTTCCCCGACCTGCTGCGCTCGCTCGCCAACCAGGGCCGGATGGCGATCGTCGGCTACGTGGACCGGGTGTTCTCCTTCGACCAGCTGCCGGCCGCCAAGGCTTACATGGATTCCGACGCGCAGATCGGGAAAGTCGTGGTGCGCGTCGCGTAAACGTCCTTATGGGCTCATCCGGCATCGAGTCGGTGCGCAAGTGGATTGATGCGGCCCGCCGCGTCGTGGTGCTGACCGGCGCGGGGATCTCCACCGACTCGGGCATCCCGGACTTCCGCGGCCCGCAGGGCGTGTGGACGCGCAACCCGGCGGCCGGGAAGCTCTCGGACATCCGCTACTACGTCGCGGATCCCGAAGTGCGCAAGGCCTCGTGGCGGAGCCGGCTCGAGCATCCCGCGTGGGCGGCAGAACCCAATGCCGGGCACCTCGCGCTGGTCGCGCTCGAGCGCCGCGGCAAGCTGCACGCCCTCATCACGCAGAACATAGACGGGCTCCACTTGCGGGCGGGCAACTCCCCCGAGCGGGTGATCGAGGTGCACGGCAACCTCCACCGGGCGGTCTGCCTCGCCTGCGGCTGGAAGGGGCCGATGCAGCCGGTGCTCGACCGCGTGCGGGCGGGCGAGGCCGATCCGCCCTGCGGCGAATGCGGCGGCATCCTCAAGAGCGACACCATTTCCTTCGGCCAGGCGCTGGTGCCGGAGGTCATCGGGCGCGCGATGGGGGCGGCGCAGGAGGCGGATGTCCTGCTCACGGTGGGGACGAGTCTCCAGGTCTTCCCCGTCGCGGGCGCCGTGCCCTTCGCGAAACAGGCCGGTGCGCGCATCGTGATCATGAACGCCCAGCCGACGCAGTTCGACGACATCGCCGATGCGCGGCTCTCCGGCCCCATCAGCATTGACCTTCCGCTCGCGCTGAGGGGGGTGGGCTGAAGGCGGAAGCGCTGCTTTCTGCCCATTCGTCAATCTACATCGGCGAGAAGGTGAACGGCTGCGTCGTGGCCCGAACACCGGCGACCGGTGACGGGACGAAGCGGGACTTTTGATGAGTATCCGTGTATGATGCCGGCTCGGGAGACCCAGGCGTCGCGCGAGCGATGTGCGCCTTGTCCCTTCCCGGTTGTTTCCTGAATTCCCCCGAATTCTTCAATCCGGAAGTGACCCGAAACCAACCGTCAGGAGCCGCCATGAATATTTTCGTCGGCAACCTCGCGCCGGAAGTGACCGAGGCGCAGGTCGCGGAGCTGTTCAAGCCCTACGGCCAGGTCACCTCGGTGGAGCTCGTGCGCGAGCTGTTTACCGGCACGCTCCGGGGCTTCGGCTTCGTGGAGATGCCGGGCAAGGCGCACTCGCTTGCCGCCATCGCCGGGTTGAACGGCAAGGAGCTTGCCGGCCGCCCGCTGAGGGTGAACGAGGCGCGGCCCCGGCCCGTGCGGGGCCAGCGCCGGCGCTAGGCCGCGAGCCGGCGCCGCCGCCAACGGACATTCCCATGAGATGCCATTACTGCGGCAAGCTGACCGTGGTGCGCACCCTCGGCAAAGGCGACGAGTTCATGCACCGCTGCAGGCATTGCAACGGTTTTCACAAATTCACCAGCGCGGGGCGCCACGGCTCCGGCGCCATCAACTATCGCGTTACCAAGGTCCCGCCCGCGCCGACCGGCAAATAACGCGGTCAACCCACGGGGCCCGGCTTGCGGTATCCTACGCCCGTATGGCCGTCCGGCCGGGTATCCAGGCGTGTTTTTTCTTCTACGGGAGATTCTTGTGGCAATCGGAACAGTAAAGTGGTTCAACAAAGCCAAGGGTTTCGGCTTCATTCAGCCGGACGACGGCTCCAAAGACGTGTTCGTGCATATCTCGGCCGTGGAGCGGGCGGGCCTCGGGACGCTCTCGGAGGGGCAGAAAGTGCAGTACGATCTCGCCCGCGGCAAGGACGGCAAGACCTCGGCCGATAATCTGAAGCCGGCCTGAGCCGGCTTCGTCACGCGCCCGGGCCGCGTGCGCCCGCCCGGACCCGTCATTCTCCCAGCTGAAAGGTGGTGGGGAGACTCGCGTGCGGTGAAGGAGGGGGGATGAGCGTCGTCAGGTTGTCGCCGGCGATCTCGAGCTCATGAAACGCCTCGTCGTCTGCTGCGACGGAACCTGGAACAGGCCGGATCAGATGGACCGGGGGGTGATGCGGCCCACGAACGTCGTGAAGATCGCGCGCTTCGTGATGCCGCAGGCGCCGGACGGCACCGAGCAGATCCTTTACTACGACCGGGGCGTCGGTACCGGCGACTTCATTGACCGGATCTTCGGCGGCGCATTCGGCATCGGTCTCAGGCACAACGTGATCGAGGCCTACGAGTTCCTGTCCTGCAACTACGAGCAGGGCGACGAGATCTGGCTGTTCGGCTTCAGCCGCGGCGCTTACACCGTGCGGCGCGTGGTCGGGATGATCCGCAAGTGCGGCCTGCTGCCGAAGGACCTCGACGGGGAAGCGCGCGCCGCCGGGGCGCGGAAGGCCTATGGCATCTTTTTGCGGCGTGAGGCCAGGAAGAAGGGCGGAGCGGACTCGAACGCCGCGCGCGGCTTCCGGGAGACGAACGGCTCGCCCCGCGTTTCCATCCACTTCGTCGGCGTGTGGGACGCGGTCGGCGCCTACGGCATCGCCGGCGCGCTCGGCCAGCTGACCACGCGGTTCAGCAGGGCCCGCTTCCACGACAGGCGGCTCAGTTCCGACGTGCGGTTCGCCTGCCAGGCGCTCGCGATTGACGAGCAGCGGCGGCTGTTCCAGCCCGCAATCTGGGAGCAGACCCCCGAGGGGGCGAAGAAGGGGCAGGTCATCGAGCAGCGCTGGTTCGCCGGGGTGCACAGCAACGTCGGTGGTGGCTACGAGGACCGGGGGCTTTCCGACATCGCGCTGCACTGGATGGCGGCGCGTGCCGGGAGCCGCGGGCTGTGCCTCGACCCGCGATGGAAGAGCCGGATCGTGCCCGACGAGTTCGGCGAGTTGCGCGATTCGCGCGTCGGCATCTACCGCTTCCTGCCCGGCTCGGTGCGGAAGATCGGCCGGCAGCCGAACGGCTTCGAAGCGCTCCACCGCTCGGCCTACGACCGCATGCGCCGCGACCCGGCGCGCTACGAGCCGGAAAACCTGCTGGACTACGTGAATTCGCCGGATTTCAGTCTCGACAGGTCCGAGCCGTGAAGCCGCGAGCGGCCTGAACCCGCCGGCCGGAAGTTTGATGCAGATGGCAGATGCCGCGAATGCCGACCGGTCCCGAATGGCGCTACACTACCGAAGCCTCGACGCCGGAAGCGTTCGCCGCACACGTCGAGCGGGAAATCAACAGGTGGACGAAGGTGGTCAAGGAGGCGGGACTGACCGGAGACTAGATGGCGGATGGCGGATGGCGGAAGGATGGCCCCTGAAGGATGAAGGCGGAAGGATGAAGGCGGAAGGATGAAGGCGGAAGGATGAAGGCGGAAGGATGAAGGATGACTCCCATGCTGCGCATGGGAGTGGTGCGGGTCCCGACCTTTCGTTGCCTGCGGTCGGAAGGACGTCTCCTTGTCTACCGACCGGACGGGAGTGAACGGGAGGGACAGCAGGAAATCACGCGTAGCGTGGGGTCATCCTTCCACGTTCATCCTTCTTCATCCTTGTTCCTAGAGCGATGCGAAACATCGGCCCCTTCGACTACGTCATCATCGGCGCCGGCACCGCCGGCTGCGTGCTGGCGAACCGCCTTTCGGCCGATCCGGCCTGCTCGGTGCTGCTCCTCGAGGCCGGCGGCAAGGACGACTGGATCTGGATCCACATCCCGGTCGGCTATCTCTACTGCATCGGCAACCCGCGCACGGACTGGTGCTATCGCACCGGGGCCGAGCCGGGGCTGAACGGGCGTTCCATCAATTATCCGCGCGGGCGCGTGCTCGGCGGCTCCTCCTCGATCAACGCGATGCTGTGCCTGCGCGGCCAGGCGCGCGACTACGACGAGTGGGCGGGCCTCACCGGAGATTCCGGCTGGGCCTGGCGCAACGTGCTGCCGGTCTTCATGAAAGTCGAGGACCACTGGCGCGGCGCGGACGAAAAGCACGGTGCAGGCGGCGAGTGGCGGGTCGAAACCCCGCGCACGCGCTGGGAGATCATCGAGGCCTTCCGCGACGCGGCGGTCGAATCAGGCATCCTGTGGACCGACGACTTCAACCGCGGCGACAACGAGGGCGTCTCGCGCTTCGAGGTGAACCAGAAGAACGGCGTGCGCTGGAACGCGTCGAAGGCCTTCCTCCGGCCGGCGCTGAAGCGGCCCAACCTCACGGTCCTCACCGGTGCGCTGGTAAGGAAGCTGCGGCTCGACGGCCGCCGGGTGCTGGGGGTGGAATTCCTGCGGGGCAACGAGGAGACGTTCGCGGCGGCGCGGCGCGAGACGATCCTCTCGGCCGGCGCGATCGGCAGCCCGCAGATCCTCCAGCTCTCCGGCATCGGTCCCGGCGCGCTGCTCCAGCGGCACGGCATCCCGGTCGCGCACGAGCTGCCGGTCGGCGAAAACCTGCAAGACCATCTCCAGTTGCGGCTCGCGTTCCGGGTGAAGAATGCCCTCACGCTCAACACGATGCTGCATTCGTGGTGGCACAAGGCGAAGATCGCGCTCGAATACGCGCTCGCGCGCACCGGGCCCATGACCATGCCGCCGTCGCAACTGGGCGCGTTCGTGAAGTCCGATCCCTCGCAGCCGACGGCCAACCTCGAGTTCCACGTGCAGCCGATCTCGCTCGACCGGTTCGGCGAGCCGCCGCACCGCTTCCCGGCGATCACGGCGAGCGTGTGCAACCTGCGGCCGACTTCGCGCGGCCACGTGCGCATCGCCGCGCCCGACCCGCGCGCCCATCCCGCGATCACGCTCAACTACCTCTCCACGCCCGAAGACCGGAAGATCGCGGCCGACTCGATCCGGCTCACGCGCCGCATCGTGACCGGCACGGAGGCCATGAAGAAATACGAGCCGGAGGAATTCATGCCGGGACCGCGGTTTCAGTCGGAGGAAGAACTCGTCGCCGCCGCGGGGAACATCGGCACCACGATCTTCCACCCGGTCGGCACGTGCAGGATGGGGCGCGCGAGCGACCCGGCAG
>DAIDBG010000123.1 GCA_027310225.1 bacterium
ACCCGCGGCTGCTCGACCCCGAGGGCCGGCCGCTACCGACGCGCGACGGTTATATTTGCGTCTCCGCCAACACCAACGAGCAGGCGTTTGCGTTCTTCGACGCCATCGGCCGCCCCGATCTGAAGACCGATCTGCGCTTCAATTCGATCGCGGCGCGCTTCCGCAACGTGCGCGAGTATTTCCGCATCCGTACGGAGGCGCTGAAGCAGAAGACGAGCGCCGAATGGCTTGCGATCTTCGACCGCTGCGACGTGCCGGCCATGCCTTACCACACGCTGGAGAGCCTGCTCGAGGACCCGCACCTGAAGGAAGCAGGGTTCTTCGAGCTGATCGAGCATCCGAGCGAGGGCAAGATCTGGAATCTGGGGCTGCCCAACAAGATGCCGGGGGCGGCGCGCAAGGATTTCCATCCGGCGCCCAGCATCGGCCAGCACAGCGTCGAGATCCTGCACGAGATCGGCTACGACGAGGCGGCGATCGCCGCCATGGTCGCGAGCGGCGCGACGCTTGATGGCCGCATCAAGAAGCCGTGAACGGCGAACCGTGTCGCGCTCACTAGGCCGCGTCCCGACCGCCCTGGCGCCGTGACCGCCCGCTTTTACTCACCTCACGGAGTACACGCTGCGCAGACAGAAACGTTGAGTCATAATGGGCGCCCTGTCGCGCCGAGCCATCCATTCCACAACTAGGAGACATCACCATGCAGTTCATCTGGCGCCGTGCGTCGTTTATTGCCTTTATCTTCGTTGCGGCAACTTCTCTGCTCGCGCCGGGCGCGCTTCATGCCCAGAACGCGGCCAGGCAAGAGTACGCGCCAACCGTCGGGCAGGAAGGCAAGGACGTCATCTGGGTGCCGACCCCGCAGGCGCTGGTCGAGAAAATGCTCGACATGGCGAAGGTGACGCCCCGGGACATCGTCTATGACCTCGGCAGCGGCGACGGACGCACGGTGATCGCTGCGGCCAGGCGCGGCGCCCAGGCCTACGGCGTGGAGTTCAATCCCGACATGGTCGCGCTCTCCGAGCGCGCCGCCGCCAAGGCGGGTGTCGCCGGCCGGGCCAAGTTCATCAACGGCGATATCTTCCAGACCGACTTCAGCCGGGCGACCGTCCTCACGCTCTACCTTCTGCCCAGCCTGAATCTCAAGCTGCGCCCGACCCTCCTCAAGATGAAACCGGGCACGCGGGTCGTCTCCCACGCCTTCAGCATGGATGACTGGCAGCCTGACCAGACCGAGAACGTGGAGGGCCGCACCGCCTATCTCTGGATCGTTCCAGCGCGGGTTCAGGGCACCTGGCGCTGGAGCGTGGCCGACAGCGGCCCACGCAATTACGAGATCTCGCTCAAGCAGCAGTTCCAGAAGGTCGAAGGCCTCGCGACGCTCGGCGGCAAGACGGCGCAGCTGTGGGACGTCAGGCTGCAGGGCGACCAGCTCGCTTTTGCGGTCATCGAGCCCACCAGCACGAACCCGATCCGCCGCGAGTTCACGGGCCGTGTTTCCGGCAACACCATCGAGGGCACGATGAAGCTGTCCAACGGTGCCGGTGAAGCAAAGTGGACCGCGACGCGCGCCGATTGATGGGCGTGTAATCCGTCGCGGTGGCACAGCGCGAGCTGCACCACCTTTTTTGCCGGCGCGCAACGTTATAATCGGACCCTGACGGCAGGCAAACCAACAAGGAGAAGGCAGGAATGGCCGGGAAAAACGTGGTCATCGTCGGCGGCGGCATCATGGGCGGAGACATCGCGATCATCTTCGCCGCCGGCGGCTGGAGCGCGCACGTGATGAGCCCCTCGCAGAAGACGCGCGACGCGCTGCCGGCGCGGCTCGCCGCGGGCGTGAAGAAACTCGGCGCCCCGGAAGCGGGCGCAGCCAAGCTCAGGACCCACGCCAGGCTCGACGATGTTCCCTGGCAGGAAGTGGACCTGGTGGTCGAGGCGGCGACGGAAGACCTGCCGCTCAAGCACAAGCTGTTCGCCGAACTGGAGCGCCTTGCGCGCCCGGAAATCCCGCTGGCAAGCAATACCTCGACTTTCCCCATCGGTGAGATCGGCAAGCACCTGAGGACGCGCTCGCGGGTGGCGGGACTGCACTATTTCATGCCCGCGCATCTGGTGCCGCTGGTCGAGGTGATCAGCGCGGAGTTCACCGATCCGAAGATCGCCGAGGGCCTCGTCCAGCTCATGCGCGGGCTCGGCAAGGCCCCGATCCACGTCAGCAAGGACGTTCCCGGCTTCGTCGGCAACCGGCTGCAGCACGCGCTGATGCGGGAAGCGCTGTGGCTGGTGGCGAACGGCGTCACCACACCCGAGGGCATTGACACCGCGGTGCGCTACGGCTTCGGCTTCCGCTACATCGCGTGCGGGCCGATGATGCAGAAGGAAATGTCGGGGTGGGATACCAACCTCTTCGCCGGTACCTCGGTCTATCCCCACCTCTACAACGAGAAGGCGCCGCCGCCGTTCCTGAAGGACATGGTCACGAAGGGCCACGTCGGCATGAAGGCGAAGCGCGGCCTGTGGGAATGGACCGACGAGAAGGTGGCGAAGGAAAAGGCGCGCATCGAGCGCTGCCTGCAGGCGGGGATGGAGATCCTGAAGGCGGACGCCGGGAGCTGAGGCCGCAACCGGGGGCGCACCTGGCTAGTGCGCTTCGGGTTTGTGCTGCTGCCAGTCCGCACGGCGGAAGCGTTTGCGGCGCGCGGGGGCTGGCGGTCCCTTCTCGATGTACTCACGGATGCGCGCGGTCACGGCCCGCCGGACGCCATCCGGCAACGCGCGCGCCGCGGTTTCGAACCGCGAGATGATCGGATCGCCGGGCGCCGGCCCCGCGCCCAGAGTTTCGCCGGAACCGGTCGCTCCGGTCTCGACGCCGTCGTGGAAGAAGCCGCGATCCTTGAGCCATACCAGAGCCCGCTCGCTCGAGTCGATCCCATAGCAGAGCTGGAACGAAGTGATCTCGCCGCCGCCGGTCTCCCACACGAACAGGTCGAAATAGTCGTCGTGGAACCAGCGCCGGCGCGTACGGGGCTCGTCCGTCACGCCCAGGATTTCTCGCATCATCATGACCCCTTTCGTCGCGGATCGGTCTCCCGTCATGCGTTCGACACGGGGGCTGGCGCCTGGTTCTCGGGGAAACGCGCCCCGTCACGCCAGCGGCGTTGGAACCAGCTTGCCGGAAAATGCGCGCGCAGGTTCGCCCCGTGCGCTTTGCGATTCTCCCGCGTGGACGACCCGATGTGCGGTGAACGCGAAGCCGTCCAGAAGCTCGCCGAAGTACTCCACCATGTCGTTGCGTTCGAACTCGCCGTGCACCAGTACATCCAAACCGAGGTTCTCCTGCCAGCGGATGGCCTGCTCGGTTTCCCGGTGAATTGGCGCCTCGTACTGCTCTTGCGTCAATTCGCCCCTGCGGAAGCGGAGCCTGAGCTTCCGCACTTCATCGGTTTGGGGGAAGGACCCGATTGTGGTTGTGGGATATAACGGCAGATCGAGGAGCGCGTGTTATTTCGCCTGGCGCACGCTAAAGGAACTTTGGCGGCTGAGATCACCGCGAAGAACGGCGGCAAGACGCTGCTTCACGGCGGGCCGGTGGATCAAAGCCGACTGGCGGCGGCTTTCCATGTCGAGCAGGTTGTGCTTGAGCTTGTTCGCGTGTCGTCTGTGCGAGGGAGTGAACGAAATCGTTTTTCCACACGTTGCGGCCATCCACGACCCCCAGTGAGAGGCCCAGCTCCGGCGGGATCAAGGACAGCAGGGTGTCCAGTTGCGCCGGTGCCCGAACCAGGTCCAGATGCAGGAAGCGCACCGGAAGACTTGCGGCAAGCCCGGCGTTATCGTCGAGCCCCGCAAAATAGGTGGCAAGAATGATCTTGAGTGCGGGACACGCCTTGGCAATCCCGGTATAGGCCGATACGTAGGCGCGCTTCGCTTCGTCGCGCAAATCCAGCGCGAGGAAAGGCTCGTCGAGCTGGACATATTGCGCGCCGAGACCCTGAAGTTCGCCCAGGATTTGCGAATAAACGGGCAGAAGCCGTTGCAGGGGATCAAATTGATGCCCGCCTCGCGCTGGAGCCGCCAGTTATTCCGGCGGATGGTGCGAGCCGCTTCCAGGAGTTCATCACTCAGTTGCCAGAACCAAAGGAAATGGTGGCCAGGGACGGAATTGAACCGCCGACACAAGGATTTTCAGTCCTTTAAAACGGCGTTTCAGGAAATCCCGCAGTTTCCCCGCAAAAAAGCCTAAATTCCGGTTCCCGAGGGAAAAATCGGCTCCACAGCGTCCCAAAGCGTCCCAAGTCAGCTAGAATACATTCGGGGACTGATTCGGGGACTGAACGGTTTTGTCCTTTTGTCTGCGACAAAGTCATTTTCAAACGGGGACCAAACGGGGACTGAGGCTGACATGAGTGCGCGAACCTTCACTGACACGTTTCTGCGCGGCCTGAAGCCCGAGAGCGCGCCCTACAAGCGCGCCGAGCACGCGCCCAAGGGGGAGGGCCGCCTGGTGGTGCGCGTGCTGCCGAGCGGCATCAAGGAATTTTTCTACCGCTACCGGGCGGACGGCGAGGACAAGACGGTTTCTCTCGGGCGCTACGACCCGAAGGGGCGAAACGGCAAGACGCTCGCCGAGGTGAGAAAGGCCGTGGCCGACGTGCGACGGCTCCAGCGCGACACCGGCGACGTGAAGGAGCACCTGCGCGCCGAGGACAGGCGCGCCGAGATCGAAGCGCGCAGGGGGTCGCTGCGCCAGTTACTCGCGGCCTACGTCCAATCGCTGCGCGCCGCCGGCAAGCCGAGCGCGGAGCAGGTGGTGGGGATTTTCCGCCGGAACGTCCTTACGCCCTTTCCGGGGCTCGCGGACATGAAGGCCGCCGAGATCGAGCCCGCCGACATTCAGCGCATCCTCGCCCGCATGGTGCGCGCGAGCATCACGCGGCAGGTGAACGTCACCCGCGCCTACCTGCGGGCAGCCTTTGCCTACGGCGGAGAAGCGGACCATGATCCGCGCACGGTGGCCGCCGAGGGCGTGCTGTTCGGGCTCAAAGGCAATCCGGTCACCCTCGTTCCCTCAATCGAGGAATACGAAAAGGCAGGCGATCGGACGCTGACCGAGGACGAGCTGCGCGAGTACTGGAAGGCGCTGGAGACCCTGCCGGACGCGCAGCGGGCAACGCTGCGGTTCAATCTCGCGCTCGGGTGCCAGCGGGCAAGCCAATTGCTCCGGGCCGACTGGTCCGCCTTCGATTTCGAGGAAAAGACCCTGCTGCTGCGCGACACCAAGGGCCGGGGCGGTGCGCGCGATCACCTGCTGCCGCTAACCGATTTTGCCCTGGTGCAATTGCAGCCACTACGCGAGCTGAACGGCACCGCGCGCGAGGATGGGAGCCTGCCCCCGCCCTTCTCCGGCGACGGCAAGCGGCGCATTGTGCTAACGACGCTCTCCGTTGCCGTGCGGGAGATATCGGAGAAGCTGCATAAGGAGCAGAAAATCCCGCCGTTCCAGCATCGCGACCTGCGGCGCACCTGCGAAACGATGCTCCAGAAGCTCGGCGTGGAGAAGGAAGTCCGGGCGCATCTGCTCTCGCATGGCCGCACCGTCGGCGTGCAGGGGCGGCACTACGAGCGTTACGACTTCCTGCCCGAGAAGCGCGAGGCCCTGGAGCGGTGGGCCGAGAAGCTGCGGCGCATTCTTGACCCGAAGCGCAAGGCCGCCGTGGTGACGATCCGCAGGCGTGCATAGATTCATGGTGGTCAACCCCGGCTGGAGTCCCGTTCCAGCCTGCCTTGGTGCGTTCGCGTATATCGTGCTCGCCTGAAACGATGAAATGGGTAACGCTGCAGGGGCCACGCCCGCCCCCACCTCATCGCCACACAACCAGACACCAAGGAGATTTACCCCATGAGCACGGAAATATTCCAATGGGCTGTTGTCATTCTGCTCGCTCTAATATGGATCACGAGCATTAGCACCAGGGGGCTCAACGAACATCTATGGAAACTGCGCTCCCATCTCGAACAGATCGAGATGCTCATGCAAGACATTCGCGGGCTCCGGGAAAAAGTTCACAGCATTAGTATGGATGTGGAGGACATTCGAGAGCGAGTGCACGATAATTTCTGGACGAACAAGGAACGCGAAATCATGGAAAGCAACCGGAATCCGTTTGCTTGAACCGCCGCGCCTAGCCCGACGGGGCGAAAAGCCGGACACCCTTGCCGGCCTGGCGCGGCTCCCATCTCAAGGGCGAGCGTAAAGGGACGCGCATGACAAAAAAACCGAAGGGCCGGCCCCCTGACCCGGAAAAGGAAAAGCGGAACGCCGACCGCGTATTTCTCCGGCTCGCGAGGGATCGTAGCTTGGCCCGGATGAGCAGTCTTGGAGGCGAAAACCCCTTGAGCGGCCGGAAACTCAAGGGCCAACAGCGTTCGCCAAGGTCCATGAGTAAAGAAGTCCTGCCGGAAGTCGCGGCGGAAATTCGAGCATTACCCATGGAGGATCAGGAAAAACTGTCGCCGGGCACAGTAGAGCGGCACTACCGAAAGCACGGAGCCGGCGCAATGGATCGAATCGTCAGCGAGCTGCACAATAGGCTGAACGCGTATGACGGGGCGCGGCAAGCGGAATTGAAGGCGCTCCTTCGATTACACGATGACGCGGTAAAGGCACTCCTTCGACTGCAGCCGGAAGCGGAGGAAACAGCGGAGGAAACGCGCAGACACGCCGAGGACCGCGAGAGGGCGGCGGCGAAAGTGCTCGAAATTACCCGACGGATTCATCAATTCCAACAAGAAGTTCCAGAAGTTTCCGCAAAGAAATCCCTTTAGACGCGGCAAACGCTCATAAATCGTGGGGAGATGCCACGATTAGGAGTGTTCGATGCCACGGCAGTTACTCAGGCTCCCCGACGTGCGCCGGATCGTCGGGCTGAGCAGAAGCGAAATCTATCGGCGTATCGCGCTCAACAAATTTCCGAAACCTGTTCCGCTTGGCCAGCGCATCATCGCCTGGGACTCGCGCGAGATCGAGCGGTTCGTTGAGGAGCGCATTGCCGAGCGCGACACGAAGGCCAAGCAATGAGCGCCGACGCTCTGCTTTCCCGTCTTGATGGCGTCAGGCGCACGTCGGGGCGGACACCGATGCATGATGCGGCCGACCGATTCCGTGCCGCGCTCCGGGCTGCAGGACTGAATCCCCCGGACAGGATCGAGGCCGACGGCAAGCTGCGGCGGTTTGCGAGCAGCGGCAAGCGCGGCGACGACGCGGGCTGGTATGTGCTGCACGGTGACGGCATACCGGCGGGGGCGTTCGGCTGCTGGCGTAGCGGAATCTCCGAGAGCTGGCGCGCGGACATTGGGCGCAGTCTCACGCCGGCGGAAGAAGCGGCGCACCGCGCGAAGCTTGAGGCGTATCTCGCGGCATCCTTGACGCCGTTCGAGTCAACGTCGCAATACCCGGCGCGCCCATGAACCGGAAACGCGCGGCGCTGAGGGTTCGCTTGAAAAAGGCGCTCGTCGCGGCGGGCATGGAACGCATTGCTTCGCGCCGCGTCATTCGCGGCATTCTCGTCATGCTCGGCTTGGAGCGTGCGTGACCGTGGTCCGCTTCGACCGCGAGCGACTCCCCGAGCCGTGCGGCTACTTCGAGCGCGAAGGGCTGCGCTTAGTCGGTCACGGTCGCTGGCGCTCAGCAGTCTGTCCCTTCCACGACGACACATTCCCGAGTCTTCGGATAAACACGGAAAACGGCGCTTTCCGCTGCATGACGTGCGGCGTCAAAGGCGGCGACGTGCTCGCCTACCATCGCGCCCGCCACGGCCTTTCTTTCGCTCAGGCGGCGCACGACCTGGGGGCGCTGCGATGATGGAAACCCCGAGAGAAGCGGCCCGCAGGCTCGCGCATTCGGCCATACGCGGGGCCTTCAAACCCGAGGCGCTCTACACCTACACGGACGAGAAGGGCGAGGCGCTTTACTGGCGCATCCGCGCGCGCCTGCCCGATGGCTCGAAGTGGATTCGTCCCATGCGCCGAAGCGGGGTTGTGTGCGAACTCGGCGAGCCCGAGTTTCCGAGCGGCAAGCCGCTTTATCGGCTGCATGAGCTGGCGGCCCGTCCTGGCGCACCCGTTTGGTATGTCGAGGGCGAGAACTGCGCCGACGCGCTCGCAAAGCTCGGGCTGCTTGCGACCACGGCCGGCAGCACGTCGAGCGATGAACGGGCGGACTTCTCCCCGCTGGCTGGCCGTGCCGTGACGATCTGGCCGGACCACGATGCGGCGGGCATCGGCCATGCCGAGCGTGTCGCGGTTAAACTGCGGGCGCTTGGCTGCACGGTCGAATTGTTGGATGCCCGCACGCTTGCATTGCCCGAGGGCGGCGACTGTGTGGACTGGATCAAGGCGCATCCGAACGCGACGGCGGCGGACCTAATAGAGACCGCCCAGGCCAATGGCAAGGCCCCACGACTCGACGTTTTGGCAGCACTTGCGATCGAGAGAGCACGACAAGCTCCACAGGCTGCCAGCGGCGTAACGCTACGCGCGGTTACGCTGGCGGAATTTCTCGCCATGGAAATCCCCGTCCCTGAGCCTTTACTCGCCCCGTTGTTCACGCGTCAATCACTCAGCTTGGTCTATTCCTGGCGCGGGGTTGGTAAGACGTGGTTTGCCCTTGGTTGTGCCTATGCCGTGGCGTCTGGCGGGAAATTCCTGCGCTGGAAGGCACCCACACCGCGCCGCGTGCTCTACTTGGATGGCGAGATGCCTGCGGTGGCGCTACAACGCCGTCTAGCAAGCATCGCGGCCGGTAGTGAGGCCGAAGCATCTCCCGATTTTTTCCGGCTGGTCACGCCCGACCTGTGCAGCGGGCTGGTTCCCGATCTTGGGAGCATCGAGGGACAGGGTGCGGTGGACAGCCTCATCAAGGACGCGGGTGCAGACTTTATCGTCGTTGACAACCTGAGCTGTTGGGTGCGCTCCGGCGTGGAGAACGAGGCCGAATCGTGGCGGGTGATGGCCGAGTGGTTACTACGGCACCGCTCGGACGGGCGAGCGATAGTGCTTGTTCACCATGCTGGCAAAGGCGGCGCGCAACGCGGCACCAGCAAGAAAGAGGACATTCTCGACGTATCCCTTGATCTACGTCGCCCCCCGACTTACGAGCCAGAACAGGGCGCAGCCTTCGCCGTGGAGTTCAAGAAATCCCGCCACCTTACCGGACAGGACGCCGAATCATTCGAGGCGGCGCTCACGATAGACGAGAACGGCGCAGCCCGCTGGACCATGACGGCGCTGAAGCAAAGCACCTATGACCGGGTGGTCGAGCTGGCCGGCCTAGGGCTCTCCCAGAAGGAAATCGCGGAGGAGCTGGAGATCAACAAGTCGAACGTTTCAAGGCACTGGCGAAAGGCCGTGGAGACCGGCCAGGTCATCCCCAAGGGCAGAGACCCATGAGCGGGAAACACGCAGTTGCGTACGCCGCGAGCCTAGGGAACGCAACCGCGCAACCGGACGCAACCGGCACCGCAACCGAAGTGCAACCGAAGCGGCTTAAAGCCTTGGCTGGTGCGGTTCTTGAGCGCAACCGCCAACGCAACTGCCCCGCAACTGAGGGGGTAGAGGTACGCAACTTTAGTGCAACTGACGCTGCCGCCGAATCGCGCCGGGGCCGGGTGCTCGCCATGCTCGACCAGCACCCGACTTGCCGCTATGCCGTGCTTACCCAAGACGAGGGCGATCCTGAGGCCGTCATCCTCACCCTAGCA
>DAIDBG010000126.1 GCA_027310225.1 bacterium
CAGTTGCATCGCCTGCGGATGCCGGGCGAGGATTTCGCCCGCCTGCGCCAGGCGCTCGGCGGCTTGCAGCTCGCCTTCGGCGTCAATCACCTTTGCGCGGCGCAACCGCTCGGCCTCGGCCTGCTTCGCGATCGCGCGCACCATGACCTCGTTCAGGTCCACGTGCTTGAGCGCGACGTTCGCGACCTTGATGCCCCAGGCATCCGTCGCTTCGTCGAGCAGCCGCCTGAGGTCGTTGTTGAGCTTTTCGCGCTCGGCGAGCATCTCGTCGAGCTCGTGCTGGCCGAGCACCGAGCGCAACGTGGTCTGCGAGAGCTCGCTGGTCGCCTGGTTGAAGTTCTCGACCTGGATGATCGCCTTTTCCGAGTCCATGACACGGTAATAGACCACCGCGTTCACCTTCACCGAGACGTTGTCACGCGAGATGACGTCCTGCGGCGGCACGTCGAGCACCCGCGTGCGCAGGTCCACCCGCACCATCTGCTGGATGAACGGCACGACGATGACGATGCCGGGACCTTTCACCTTCCAGAACCGGCCGAGCATGAACACCACGCCGCGCTCGTACTCGCGCAGGATGCGGAACGAATACGCGAGCAGCGCGATGAGCAGGATGACCGGGACGACATAGACGGAAAACATCAGCAGGGGTTCAGACACGGGATTCTCCTGTCGTTTCGGATGGTCGTACGGTAAGCGTGAGGCCTTCGCGGCCTACCACCCTGATCGCATCTCCGATCGCGAGCGGCGTCTCGGCGCGGGCGCCCCAGTCTTCGCCATGCACGTGCACGCTGCCCGTCAGCCCGTCCCAGGCCACGACGCGCCCCGGCATGCCGATCATCTCCTCGGAACCGCTTACGACGCGCCGGCGCCGCCCGCGCAAGGCATAGCCGAGAGCAAACAGGAAGAAACCCGCGCTGGCGGCCGCCGCCACCGCGATCACCGGCCACGCCACGCGCAACGCCGTATCGGTGGCTTGCGGGTCGAACAGGAACACGCCGCCGGCGACGAGAGCGACCGCGCCGCCGATGCCGAGCGCGCCGATGCCGGGCGTGAGCGCTTCCACGGTCATGAGCGCGATGCCGAGCAGCACGAGAGCAAGGCCGGCGAAGTTCACCGGCAGCACCGCAAGCGCAGCGAGCGCGAGCAGCAGGCTGATGCCGCCGATGACGCCGGGCACGACCGCACCCGGGCTCCAGAACTCGAACAGGAGGCCGTAGATGCCCGCGAGCAGCAGGATGAAGGCGATGTTGGGGTCGGCGATCACGCCGAGCGCGCGCACGCGCCAGTCCGGCTCCACGGCGATGACTTTGGCGCCGCGGATCGCGAGCCGGTAATCGGCGCCCGCGACCGAGACACGGCGGCCGTCGGCCTTGTCCAGCAGCTCCGCGAGGTCGCCGGCCAGGAAGTCCACGACCCGCTCCTTGACGGCTTCTTCCGCGGTGAGCGTAGCCGCGTCGCGCACCGCCTTCTCCGCCCACTCGACGTTGCGACCCCTGAGCTGCGCCAGCGTGCGCAGATAGGCGATCGCATCGTTCAGCACCTTGCGCTCCATGGTGCTTTGATCGCCTTTCGGGGCATCCTTCTTGGCGGGATCGCCGTCGCGCTGGCCGGGGGGCGGCCCGGGCACGCCGGGAGCGCCTAACTGGATCGGGGTCGCCGCGCCGAGATGCGTGCCGGGCGCCATCGCCGCGACGTGCGCCGCGTAGGCGATGTAGGTGCCGGCGCTCGCCGCGCGCGCGCCGCTCGGCGAGACGTAAACCGCGACCGGGATGGGCGAGCCGATGATCGCCTGGATGATCTCGCGGGTTGATGCGACAAGACCGCCCGGCGTGTCGAGGCGCATCACCACGAGTGCGGCCTGTTCCTTGCGCGCCTGGTCGAGCGCTGCGTTGATCTGCATGACGGAGGCGACGCCGATCGCGCCCCTGATTTCGAGCGTGATGACGGGCCGTCCGGGCCTGGCAGGCGCCGGCGCGGCGCCCCACGCCAGAGCGCCCGCGAGCAGCAGCACGAGGCCGCATGCCCGGTTCCGGTAGGATGGAGCCGCCGTCCGTCCCGCCATGTTCGAGACCCCCTCCCGCGACCGCGGACGGCTTCCACCACCTGCGTCCGGGGCCGGGCCTCCATTATGCGCCCAGGATTCGGCGAGCGGTGCGTGGAAGTGATAAGGGATCGGGATGAGCCCGAATTCTGCCGAATGCGGAGCGCCGAATCCTGAATCTGAAGAGTTCAGGCCGGGAAGTTCTTCGGCGTGCGATGCTCCAGGAGAAAAATCTCTAAAAAGTTCGCGAGTTTATTGAGCGAAAAACTCGCGAACTTTTTCCAGCCAGGACTTGGCCCGCGGGTTGTGGCGGCCGGCGTCTTTCTGGTTGATCGCCTCGAGCTCGGCGAGCAGTTCCCTCTGGCGCGGCGTGAGGTTGACCGGCGTCTCCACCACGACGTGGCACATGAGATCACCGTGAGTGCTGGAGCGCACGCCCTTGATGCCCTTGCCGCGCAGGCGGAATACCTGGCCGGTCTGGGTGCCGGGCGTGACCTTGATCTTGGCGTAGCCGTCGAGCGTCGGGATCTCGATCTCGCCGCCGAGCGCGGCGGCGCTGATGCTGATCGGCATCTCGCAGTGCAGGTTGTTGTGGTCGCGCTGGAACACCGGATGCGGCCGGATGTGAATCACGACGTAGAGGTCGCCCGGCGGCCCGCCGTTGACGCCCGCTTCGCCTTCGCCCGAGAGCCGGATGCGGTCGCCTTCATCCACGCCGGCGGGGATCTTCACCGACAACGTCTTGTGCTGCTTGACGCGCCCGGTGCCGCCGCAGGCCGGGCACGGCGAGGCCACGATCTTGCCGCTGCCGTGGCAGCGCGGGCAGGTCTGCTGGATCGAGAAGAAGCTCTGCTGCATGCGCACCTGTCCGTGGCCCTGGCACGTGGTGCAGGTGGTGGGGGAGGTACCGGGCTTGGCGCCGCTGCCGTGGCAGGTCCCGCATTCCTCCATTGCCGGGATGCGGATGCGCGTTTCGGTGCCGCGCGCCGCTTCCTCGAGCGGGATTTCCAGGTTGTAGCGCAGGTCCGCGCCGCGGAACACGTTGGAGCGCGTCCGCCCGCCGCCGAAGATGTCGCTGAAGATGTCGCCGAAAGCGTCCGCGAAATTGCCGAACCCCGCGCCCGCCCCGAATCCCCCTGCGCCGGCGGCGGCGGAGGGATCCACGCCGGCGTGGCCGAACTGGTCGTAGGCCGTGCGCTTCTGGGAATCGGACAGGACCTCGTACGCCTCTTTCGCCTCCTTGAAGTGCTCCTCCGCCCTGGGATTGTCCGGGTTGCGGTCCGGGTGCCACTTCATGGCGAGCTTGCGATAGGCCTTCTTGACGTCCTCCTCGGAGGCGTCCCGGTTCACGCCGAGCACTTCGTAGTAGTCCTTTTTCGCCATGGCTTCAGAATTCAGGGGTAAGGATTCGGGATTCAGTACGAGCAGAAAAAGGGAGGCTGCTCGCGCCGCCCCCCTGAATTCTGAATTCCGGTTCCCGAATCCTTATTTCTTGTCCTTGACTTCCGTGTACTCGGCATCCACGACGTTGCCATCGTCCTTCTTGGACTCATCGGCGGCCTTCTCGCCGCCACCGGGCTGCGCCTGCTGCTTCGCCTGCTCTTCCTTGTACATCTGCTCGGCGAGCTTGTGCGCGGCCTGCGCGAGCGCCTGGGTTTTCGCCTCGATGGCCTCCTTGTCCTCGCCCTTGAGCGCCTCCTCGGCCTCCTTCAGCGCCTTCTCGATCTTCTCCCTGTCGTCCGCGCCGACCTTGTCGCCGTGATCCTTGAGGGATTTCCTGACCGAGTGGACCATGTGATCGCACTGGTTGCGCGCCTCCACGAGCTCGTGCGCCTTGCGGTCCTCCTCGGCGTGCTCCTCGGCGTCCTTCACCATGCGCTGGATCTCGGCCTCGGTCAGGCCGCTCGAGGCCTGGATCTTGATC
>DAIDBG010000150.1 GCA_027310225.1 bacterium
CCGGGATTGCGGCAAGCGCCCACTTGACCATGAGCACGACCATGGACCAGAACGGGATCTTGATATCGGTGACCACGATTTCCCGCGCATTGTCTGCCATCTTTGCCTCCGTTTAAGACATATCACCCTAAAAACCACAGCTCATAAATCCGAGGAAAGCGGAGATTCGTCCATCGCCGCGATCTGCTCGCGCAACTCCAGGATGCGGTCCTGCCAGTAGCGCTGCGTGCCGAACCAGGGAAACGCGGCCGGGAACGCGGGATCGTCCCAGCGCCGCGCGATCCACGCCGAGTAGTGGATCAAGCGCAGCGTCCGCAGCGCCTCGACGAGCGCGAGCTCGCGCAGGTCGAACTCGCAGAAATCCTCGTAGCCCGCGAGCACGTCCGCGAGCTGCCGCGTCATCTCCGCCCGCTCGCCCGAGAGCAGCATCCACAGATCCTGCACCGCGGGACCCATGCGGCTGTCGTCGAAGTCCACGAAGTGGGGGCCTTCGTCCGTCCACAGCACGTTGCCCGCGTGGCAGTCGCCGTGGAGCCGGATCGGCCTCACGTTCCCCGCGCGCTCGCAGCAACGGCGCGCAGCGTCCAGCGCCAGCGCCGTCGCGCTCTTCCACGCCTCCACCAGGTCGGCGGGAATGAAGCCGCTCGCGAGCAGCCACGCGCGCGGCTCCGCGCCGTGGCTCTCCAGGTCGAGCGCGGGCCGCTCGCGGAAGGCCCGCATCGCGCCCACCGCGTGGATGCGGCCGACGAAGCGCCCGATCCACTCGAGCGCCTTCGCGTCCTCCAGCTCGGGCGCCCGGCCGCCGCGCCGCGGGAAGACCGCGAAGCGGAAATCTTCGAACGCGTGCAGCGTGCCGCCTGCGATCGCGAGCGGAGGAACCACCGGTATCTCGCGCTCGGCGAGCTCCTGCGTGAAAGCGTGCTCCTCCAGGATCTGCGCGTCGCTCCAGCGCGCCGGGCGGTAGAACTTCGCCACCAGCGGCGGCCCCTCCTCCATCCACGCCTGGTAAACGCGGTTCTCGTAGCTGTTCAACGCGAGCAGCCGTCCATCCGGCCGGAGGCCGACGCTCGCAAGCGCATCGAGAGCGCGGTCGGGCGTGAGATCGGAGTAGGGGGCGCGCGCCACCCGCCGATTGTAGCGGCTGGCGCCGGCTGGCGGGAGAGAACCGGGGATGAAGGAAAAAAACCGTCAACCGGCGTCTGCCCTGCCTTCCGCCTTCGCAAAGGCGGTCCGCCCCGGATCGCTAATTGATCGCCAGGATGACGTGGCCGATCTTCTCGCCACGCTCGACGGCGAGGTGCGCCTTCACCACTTCCGTCAGCGGAAAACGCTCGGCGATCGCGAATACCGGTTGCGCCTCCTTCAGCCAGCGCGCGATGTCGGCGTGCGCCTGCGCCTTCGCCGCGTCGGGCATGGTGTAAACGAACACCGGACGGACGACCGGGTTCAGCCGGAACAGCGCCGCGTACGGGAAGAGCGGCTCCAGGTTCCCCGCGGAAGCATAGCTCGCGATGACGCCGTTCGGGCGCAGGATCTGAGAGGTCACCGGGAGGTTGCCGCCGAAATCAACGTCCACGACGCGATCAACGCCGCCCGCGGCCGCGCGTACGCGCTCGACGACGTTCTCGGTACGGTAGTTCACGACCACGTCCGCGCCGGCCGCGCGCGCATGTTCCGCCTTTCGCTGCGAGCTTACCGTCGTCACCACCCGCGCGCCCGCCCATCGGGCGAGCTGGATCGCGTAGTGAGCGACCACGCCGGCGCCGCCGGTCACCAGCACGGTCTTGCCCGCGACCGGCCCGTCGGCAAACAGGCAGCGGTGCGCGGTCATGACGGGTATGCCGAGGCAGGCGCCCTGCTCGAACGACGGGCCGTCCGCGAGCGGCACCGCGAGCGCCGCAGGCAGCGCGATGTACTGCGCGCTGGTGCCGTACGGCCGTTCCCACTGGCCGTTGAAGACCCAGACGCGCTGGCCGACGCGCGCGGGCTCGACGCCGGGCCCCACGCGGTCAATGACGCCGGCACCGTCGCTGTCCGGCACGACGCGGCCTCCCGGCATCTTGCGGCTGCCGGCGCGCGCCTTCACGTCCGACGGATTGACCGCCGATGCACGGAGCCGCACCCGCACCTCGCCCGACCCGGGTACGGGATCGGGCAGCTCGCCCACCTTCAGGACTTCGGTGGCCGGCCCGTTCTTCTCATACCATGCCGCATGCATGATTCGTGATGGGTAACGAGCGAATGATGGCGCGCCGCCGTCCGGGCCCTCAGAACCCGAACAGCCGTTGCGGGTTGTCCACGAGAATCCTGCGCCGGGTCGCCTCATCCGGCACCCACTGCGCGAGCAGGTTGAAGAGCTCGACCGAGCCCACCTTGTCGGCGAACGAAAGGTGCGGATAGTCGCTGCCCCAGATGACGCGGTCGGGCGCGGCCTTGATCAGCGCGCGCGCCATTGGCGCCGCGTCGGCGAAGCCGGGCGCGACCGACATGCGATAGACCCCCGTGAGCTTCACCCAGCAGCGCCCGTTGCCTGCGCGCAGCAGGTCGAGGAATTCCCGGAAGCCCGGCTGCTGCACGCCGTCCTTCGCGAGGAACATGCCCATGTGCGCAATGGTGAAGCGGCACTTGAGCTTCCTCATCGTGGGCAGCAGCTCCCGGGTCAGCCACCCGGGCGTCAGGAAATCGAGCATCCAGCCGATCTCGGCGCAGCGCGCATCGAGGCGCTCGATGCGCGCGAGCAGGGTTTTCGAGAATCCGGGCTCGGGCGGCTTGATCGGGTTGACGTTCACGCGCACCCCGCGCACGCCGACCCTGTCGAGCCGCGCGAGCTCGGCCTCGGGCGCGTTCTCCTCGATGTCCACGATGCCGCGGCACCTCTCCCCGACCGCATGCATGGCGTCGAGCAGGCACGCGTTGTCGCGCCCGTACGCGCTCGGCTGGACGAACACGAAGCGCTCGCAGCCGAGATGGCGCGCGAGCTTCAGGTAGTCCTCGAGCGGCGCGAGGGGTGGCTTGTAGCGGATGTCGGTGCCGTACGGGTAGCGCCCGGCCGGACCGAACACGTGAAAATGGCTGTCGCAGCTTCCCCCCGGCACCTTGAAGCCGGGCGCGCCTTCGTCATGCAAGGACAATTCCTTCTCCCTCCGGATCGTCCCGTCACTCGATCCTGATGCCCGCTTCGCGCACGATCCGGGCCTTCTTCTCGAACTCGGCCTTCACGTATGCCGTGAAATCCGCCGGCGACGCGCTCGCCGCCAGCTCGACGCCTTGTTCGAGGAAGCGCGTGCGCAGTTGCGGGACGCGCACCGCCTTCGCCACTTCCGCATGCAACCGGGCGAGCGCCTCGCGCGGGGTTCCCGCCGGCGCCATCAGCCCGTTGAAGGTGATGTCCTCGTAGCCCGGCACGCCCGACTCGTCCACGGTCGGCACCTCGGGAAAGAGCGGCGAGCGCTGCCGGCTGGTGACGGCCAGCGCCCGCAGCCTGCCAGCCCTGATGTAGGAGGCCGAGGTGCTCACCTGGTCGAACATCATCATCACCTGCCCGCTGACCACGTCCACGATCGCCTGGGCGTTGCCCTTGTACGGCACGTGCAGCATCCTGATCTTGGCGTAGCTGCTCAGGAGCTCGGCCGCCATGTGGCCGGTTCCGCCGATCCCCGCCGAGGCGTACGAGATCTCGCCTGGCCGCGCCTTCGCGAGCGCGATCAGCTCCTTCACCGAGCGCACGGGGAGCGCGGGATTCACCACCAGCACCTGCGGCACGAGGGCGGTGAGCGAGACGCCGGCGAAATCCTTCAGCGGGTCGTAGCCGGGATTCGCTATGAGCGAGGGCACCACGGCGAACGTATTCGCCATGGCGAGCACGGTGTAGCCGTCGGGCGCCGAGCGCGCAACGAACTGGGTGCCCGGCAGGCCGCTCGCGCCAGGCCGGTTCTCGACGATCACCTGCTGCCCGAGCGCGCCGGCGAGCGGCTGCGCCAGCGCACGGGCCACGAGGTCCACGTTGCCGCCGGCAGCGAACGGCACGATGATGCGCACCGCCCGCACGGGGTAGCCGTCCGCGGGCTGGCCGCCCTGCACCCCCGCAGCAGGGATCGCCGCGATGGCCGCGGCCATAACGAGGCAGGTTTTTTTCATCGCCCCTCCTTTCGCGGCCAGTATCCCATCAAGTGACCGCCTGTGGAACCTCCTGCGGCAGGGTTCCCCGTCACTGAATCACCCGGTTCCGGGCGGTCTTGCGTAAGGAGTGGGTCGGGCCAAAGTCCGGCACGCTCCCAGGACCTGCCGCGCCGCTCGCGCGCCGCTTTGCAGCGCACCCGCGACGGTCGCGTGCTCACCTTCGAAATCGGTCGCCTCGCCGGCGAAGAAAAGCGTATCCGCGACCGGCGCCGCGAGCGCCGCGCGCGCGCCGTGGCCGCCAACCGCGACGTAGCTGTAGGCCCCGCGCGCGAATGGATCCTTCTGCCAGTCGTGCAGCCAGGCCGCATCGAGCCGTGCCCCGATGCCGGCCCGTTTCCCGAAAATGGATTCAAGACTCGCCACCGCCTGCCGCACGATGCGCGGGGCCGCGGCGCCCGAGAGCCGCAGCGCGTTCGGGCCACCCGCCCACGCGATGAGCAGCGGTGCCCTCGCCGGCAGGGCGGTCCAGAAAGTCGGAAACGCCGCTGCGGGCGAATGAAAGAAAGCCGCGTCCCGGTAGCGCGCGCCGTCGAGCTCCTCCCAGAAGGCGGTGCGAAACAGCAGCGCCGCCTTGATCACCGCGCCGCAGGCGAGTCCCTTCAGGGCCCGCCGCTTCTCCTCGAGCGCGGGCGTGAAGCGGACCGCGTCCGGTGCACCCGGCGCGCGCTGCAGCACGCCGAGCGGCAGCGTGACGATCGCGCGCGCGGCCTGCGCGCGGAAAGGCTCCCCGCGGGAGGTGCCCTCGACCTCGACCGCTCCGCGCTTCCATCGCACCGCGCGCACGACGGTCCGCAGCCGCAGCCCGGCCCCGTGCCCGCCGGCGAGCGAGTCCAGCAGCGCGCCATAGCCGCCGGCCGGCCGGAAATGCCCTTCCTCGCCCGGGCCTTCGCCACCCCATTCCTCGACGATCGCCCGGGCGCTCGCGCGCGCCGGATCGGCCGCCTCGTAGCCTTGCACCCGCATTCGCGCGAAGGCCCGCGCGTCCGCCGACAGCCCGCGCAACCCGCGGGCGAGCAGCGTCCCGAAGGAAACGTCTTTCTTCCCGAGTGCACCGGCCTGCCCGCGCAAGGCCTTCCGCACCTGCGCGAAGAGGTCGTCCCGCTGGAGCTGAAGCTCGCCGCGCCGGACCGACCAGCGGACGAAGGGTGCGGCGACCGCGGCGGCGCCCGCCTTCCGCAGCAGCGAGAACGTCGCCGCGGGGCGCCCGTGGATGAACTCGGCGCCGAGCTCGACGGGAACCGGCAGCCCGTCCACATGGCGCGTCCAGACGCGCCCGCCGATGCGCTCGCGCGCTTCGAGCACGAGAACCGAGCGTCCGGCCCGCGCGAGCTCCGCCGCCGCGGCGAGCCCGGCGGCGCCGGCGCCGATGATCAGGACATCAGGAGAGGACCCCGCCATAGGGCATGGCACCTTCTTCTTATCATAACTATGCGAGAATCCGCACACCATGGTCGGCGAGCCGGCCGCGAGCACGGGTTCGATCCGCTCGGGCTGCGGCGCAGGAATTTCGTCCCGCGCGCGGCCATGCCCAGTATCCGGCGTTGGCGGATAGGTGAACAGGAGATCTCGTGCAAATCGGCGCCGGGAAAATCGTGAGAGGGAACCACCCACAATGATCATCGATTGTCACGGGCACTACACAACCGTCCCCGCGCAGCTGGAAGAATTCCGCAAGCGCCAGATCGCCGGCATCGGCGATCCTGCGCGGCTCGTCCACAAGGACTCTCTTCGCATCAGCGACAACCAGATCCGCGAAAGCCTGGAAAACGCGCAGTTGAAGACGCAGCGGGAACGCGGCATTGACGTCACGGTCTTCTCGCCGCGCGCCGGAGGCATGGCACACCATGTCGGCAACGAGACCACCAGCCGGCACTGGTCGGAAGTGTGCAACGAGCTGATCCACCGCGTCTGCACCCTCTACCCCGGGAATTTCGTCGGCGTGTGCCAGCTTCCGCAAAGCCCCGGCGTGCGCCCGGCCAATTGCATTGCGGAGCTGGAACGGTGCGTGAAGGAATTCGGGTTCATCGGCTGCAACCTGAACCCGGACCCGTCCGGCGGCTACTGGACCGACCCGCCGCTCACCGACAAGTGGTGGTATCCGCTCTACGAGAAGATGGTCGAGCTCGACGTGCCGGCGATGGTCCACGTCAGCAGCTCCTGCAATCCGGCGTTTCACTTCACCGGCGCGCACTACATCAACGGGGATACCACGGCGTTCATGCAGTTCCTGACGTCCGATCTCTTCAGGGACTTCCCGACCCTCAAGTTCATCATCCCCCACGGCGGCGGCGCCGTGCCGTATCATTGGGGCCGCTACCGCGGGCTGGCGCAGGACATGAAGCGCCCGCCGCTCAAGGAACTGCTGCTCAACAACGTTTTCTTCGACACCTGCGTGTATCACCGCCCCGGCATCGAGCTCCTGCTCAAGGTCATCCCCGCGGACAACATCCTGTTCGCGTCGGAAATCTTCGGGGCGGTGAAGGGCGTCGATCCGGAAACGGGCCATCACTACGATGACACCAAGCGTTACATTGACGCGATCGAATGGCTGAGCCCGAAGGACCGCGACAAGATTTTCCGCAAGAACGTGCTGAACGTTTACGGCCGCTTTGCCGCGTGGAGCGCCGGGCACCGGCCGTCATGACAAGCGAAGGAGCAACGGGATGGCAGAGCCACCGCGCCTGAACGGCGCCATCCGCGCCCTCGAGCAGGGCAAGCCGGCATTCGTCACGTTCTGCGTCCCGGAGATCGGCGCGGCGCAGGCGATCAACGCCGCCCCCTACGACGGCGCCGTGTTCGAAATGGAGCACAATCCCTACGACATCCAGCAGCTGCGCGATTGCATGCAGTACATGCTCGACCGCGGACAGATCGTGAAGTCCGGCAGTCTCGCGCCCGCGGTGGCGCCCTTCGTGCGCATCCCGCCCAACGGCGGCGAGATGAGCCAGTGGGTCGCGAAGCAGGTCCTCGATATCGGCGTCTATGGCGTGGTCTGGCCGCACGTCAGCACGGTGGACGAGGCGCGCAACGCAGTCGCGGCGTGCCGTTACCCGCGCCCGCCGTCCGCGCCCTATTTCGAGCCGGCGGGCATGCGCGGCGACGCGCCGGCGCGGGCGGCGCGCTACTGGGGGATTTCGCAACAGGACTATTACAAGCGCGCCGATGTCTGGCCGCTCAACCCCGCCGGCGAACTGCTGGTCGTCATGATGTGCGAGGAAGTGCGCGCGATCAGGAACCTGCCGAAGCTGCTCGAGCAGGTGCCCGGTATCGGCGTCGTGCTGATCGGCGAAGGCGATCTCTCGCAGGACCTCGGGTTTCCACGCCAGTACGATCACCCGGCGGTCGCATCCGCCATCGGCGACATTCTCGCCATCTGCAAGGCGCACAACGTCGCCTGCGGCCATCCTCACGTCGGCGCCGACAACGTGGACAAGGTGCTGGAGCAGGGATTCCGCTTCCTGATGCCGGCACCGACGCAATCCTTTGCAGCGCTCGAACGCGGACTGAAGGCGTGCGGACGGCGCTGAGGTTCCATCGGCTCGCGCGCCGCCGTGGCTGTGCGAGAATTCGGGCACGTCAAGCACAGGGAAGGGATCATGTCTCGCCGTGAAGATTTCCGTCTCGTTGTCGGCCAGGGCCGCTACACCTCCGACTGGAACCTTGCGGGCCAGTTGCACGCGGTTTTCCTGCGCTCCGACCGGGCGCATGCGGAAATCGTCCGGCTCGATGCCGCCGGGGCGCTCGCCCACCCGGGCGTCAAGGCGGTGCTCACCGGGAAAGACGCATGCGAGGCGGGATTCAAGTCGTTGCCCAATATCGTCTCCTTCCCGGGCAAGGACGGCCAGCCGCTCAAGAAGCCCCATCATCCCGTGCTCGCGATGGGGCGCGTGCGCTACGTCGGCGAGCCGGTCGCGATGATCGTCGCGGAAACCGCGGAGATCGCCGAGGACGCGCGGGAACGGATCGAAATCGAGTACCGGGAGCTGCCCGCCGTCGCGAGCTTCGATGCCGCGGTGGCGGAAGGCGCGCCGCAGCTGCACGCCGACGTTCCGGGCAACCTCGCCTTCGAGTACGAATCCGGCGACGCGCAGGCGGTCGCCGCCGCGTTTGCCCGCGCGAAATACGCGAGCAAACTCACCATGGAAAGCCAGCGCCTCGTCGGCAACGCGCTCGAGCCGCGCGCCTGCCTCGTCGCGTTCGACCCGGAGAGCGGGCGCTACACCGTCCACGTGCCGCTCCAGGGCGTGACCACCATGCGCAACCAGTTCGTGCAGGTGACCGGCCTCGAGCAGGACAAGATCGTCTTCGTCACACAGGACGTCGGCGGCAGCTTCGGCGTGCGCGGCGCGGCCTATCCGGAGTACTTCGCGGCGATGATCGCGGCGAAGAAGCTCGGCCACCCGGTGAAATGGGTCGCCACCCGCAGCGAAACCTTCCTGAGCGATTTCCACGGGCGCAACTTGTCGCTCACCGGCGAGCTCGCGCTCGACGCGGACGGAAGCTTCCTCGCGATCCGCTTCGACGACCGCGCCGATCTCGGAGCCTACGGCGCCACCTTCGGCTCCTTCATCGCCACCCGCAATTTGAGCATCACCGCCGGCGGTGTCTATCGCATCCCGGCGATCTACGTGCGCACGCGGCTCGCGTACACCAATACGGTGCCGGTATCCGCTTACCGCGGCGCCGGTCGCCCCGACATCGCCTATGCCATCGAGCGGCTGGTGGACCACGCCGCCCGCGAGCACGGGTTCGATCCGGTCGGGCTGCGGCGGAAGAATTTCGTCCCGCGCGCGGCCATGCCCTACCAGACGCCGAACGCGGGAACGTACGACTCCGGCGACTTCGAGGCGGTGATGGACGACGCCCTGCGGCACGCCGACTGGCACGGCTTCCCGCAGCGCCGCGCGCAGGCAAAGCGCGCCGGCAGGCTGCGCGGCATCGGCATCGCGACCTACCTCGAGGCGGGCGGCGGCGGCGCGGCGCCGAAGGACCAGGTTGCCGTGGAGTTCGACGCGAACGGCGCCATGACGCTCTACGCTGTCACCCAGTCCTCCGGCCAGGGACACGAGACCGTCTTCCCGCAGATCGTGGCCGGAACGCTGGGTATCGGCGTAAAGCACGTCCGCTTTCACCCCGGGGCGCCGGCCGCCGACCTCATCGGCAACGGCGTCGGCGGCTCGCGCGGCGTGCTGGGCACCGGCAGCGCGTTTCGCCTGCTCGGGCTGAAGCTCATCGAGCGGGCGCGTCCGCATGCGGCTGCCGCGCTGAAAGCGAAGGAAGGCGGGCTGCGCTACGCCAAAGGAAGATTCCACGCCGGACGCCGCTCCATCGGCTTCATCGAGCTCGCACGCAAACTCGCCGGCCCGGGGCCGCACCCCCTCGACACCGTCGCCGAGGGCACGTTCGGCGTCACCTATCCGAATGGCTGCCACATCGCCGAGGTCGAGATTGATCCCGAAACCGGCGCGGCGCGCATCGCGCGCTACACGGCCGTGGACGATCTCGGCAACGTCATCAACCCGACGCTGGTCGAAGGCCAGGTCCACGGCGGCGTCGTACAGGGAGCGGGGCAGGTCTTCGGCGAGCACGCGGTGTACGATCCCGCGACGGCGCAGCTTCTGACCGGAAGCTTCACGGACTACGTCATGCCGCGCGCAGGCTGGCTGCGGGACATCCGGGTGCACGATCACCCGGTGCCGACGCCGGCGAACGCCCTCGGCGCGAAGGGCGTGGGCGAGGCCGGCTGCAGCGGCTCGTTGCCCGCGCTCGCTAACGCCACCCTCGATGCGCTGCGCCCGCTCGGCATCGTGCACCTCGACATGCCGTTCACTCCGGCGAGGCTGTGGGAAGCCATGCACCGGAAGGGATGAGGGGTGGCTCCGGTGATTGACCCAAACCAGCCGCCTTCGCGACGCCGGGCGCGCTGCGCGCATCAATGGCGCTGTGTTTAGCTCTTGCCGAAGACGTCGTTCGCCTCTCCCCGCACGCGCACGAACGTGGTCCGCTTGGTCAGTTCTCTCAACTGTCGCGCGCCGACGTAAGTGCAGGCGGAGCGCACGCCGCCCAGGATCTCCTTCACGGTGCCGGCGACCGGGCCGCGGTACTCCACCAGGATTTCCTTCCCCTCCGCCGCGCGGTAGTGGGCAACGCCGCCGGCGTACTTCTCCATCGCGGTGCGCGAGCTCATCCCGTAGAAGCGCTGGTACTGCTTGCCGGCCTTTTTGACGATCCTGCCGGCACATTCCGCGTGGCCGGCCAGCATGCCGCCCAGCATCACGAAGTCCGCCCCGCCGCCGAACGCCTTGGCAATGTCGCCGGGCGCGGCGCAGCCGCCGTCGGCGCAGATCCGGCCGTCGAGGCCGTGCGCGGCGTCCGCGCATTCGATCACGGCCGACAGCTGCGGATAGCCGACGCCGGTCATGCTGCGCGTGGTGCAGACCGAGCCGGGGCCGATGCCGACCTTGACGATGTCAACGCCGCACAGGATCAGCTCTTCGGTCATCTCGCCGGTCACGACCTTGCCGGCCATGATGGTGATCTTCGGGTGGGCCTGCCGTAACTTCTCGACGAACTTGACGAAGCTCTCGGTGTAGCCGTTGGCGACATCAATGCACACGTACTCGACCGCCTTGCCCGCCCGCTGCACCACGCGCTCGAATTTCTCCCGGTCGCCCTTGGTGATGCCCATCGAATAGAACGCGCTCGACTTCGACTTGAGCGCGCCGAAAAACCTGACGAGCTCGTCCACGCCGTAGTGCTTGTGCAGCGCCACCGACAGGTCGAATGGCGCGAGCGCGAGCGCCATCTCGAAAGTGCCGACGGTATCCATGTTCGCGGCGATGATCGGAATGCCGCGATACCTGCGCTGCGAATGCTTGAAGGCGAACTCGCGGTGGATATCAACTTCCGCGCGCGAGGGCAGCGCCGAGCGCTTCGGACGGATCAGCACGTCCCTGAAGTCGAGCTTGATGTCCCGGTCAATGTGCATGGCGGGCGGAATCCGGCGACGGGTGGCCGGCCTTGACCCCGGATTCGTTCATTGATCGCCTGTCACCATCGCGCTTCCCCGCTGCGCGATCATCACCGTCGGGGTATTGGTGTTGCCCGAAGTGATCGTCGGCATGATCGAAGCGTCAATCACGCGCAGG
>DAIDBG010000280.1 GCA_027310225.1 bacterium
GGATGTGAGTGGGATCTACGAAAGACTTGAAGCCGGCGAGATTGATCTGCTTGAGGCGCAATGGAGTGCTGTCTTGGAGGTTATAATCTGGCCGTGAACATCAGCGTGGAATTGTAGCGGATTTAGGCGGCCACGATAATGCCGGGCAAACCCACCAGGCGGCTGGAAACCTTCCCCAACCCCCATCCCGCACGCGACTACCGGATTCACATGGAAATACCGGAGTTTACCTGCCTGTGCCCGCGCACCGGCCAGCCCGATTTCGCAACGCTCGTTCTCGATTACGTGCCAGACCGGCGCTGCGTCGAGCTGAAGAGCCTCAAGTTCTACATCTGGTCGTACCGCAACGAAGGCGCGTTCCACGAAGCCGTGACCAACCGCATGCTGCACGACCTGGTACGGGCCACGCGCCCGCGCTTCATGCGGCTCACCGCCAGGTTCTACGTGCGCGGAGGCATCTTTACCACGGTAACCGCGGAGCACGCGAAGCCGGGCTGGAAACCGCGCGCGAGCGCCGATCTTGCCACGTTGCCTGATGGTTCGGGTGCGCGAGGTTAAGGCGCGCTCCGTGAATCCTGATCTCGAACGGCTGCAGAGTTATCCGTTCCAGAAGCTGAGCGCGCTGCTCGACGGCGTGCATCCCGACTCGCGGCGCAAGCCGATCGCGCTGCACATCGGGGAGCCCCGGCATCCCACGCCTGTGTTCATCAAGCAGGCGCTTGCCGACAGCCTCGACGGCCTTGCCCATTATCCGCCGACGCGGGGGAGCGAGGCGCTGCGGACTGCGATCGCCGAGTGGGTGGCCCGCCGCTACCGTCTCGATGCGCTTGATCCCCGGAGCGAGGTCATTCCCGTGAACGGCAGCCGCGAAGCGCTGTTCGCGCTGGCGCAGGCGGTGATTGACCCCACGCGTCCCGCCCCCGTGGTGGCCTGTCCCAACCCGTTCTATCAGATATACGAAGGCGCGGCGCTGCTCGCCCGCGCCGAGCCGCACTACCTCAACAACCTGCCGCAGAACCGCTATGCCTTCGATTTCGGGCAGCTGCCGGACGAGATCTGGCGGCACATCCAGCTCATTTACGTGTGCTCCCCGGCGAATCCCACGGGCTACGTGATGTCGCTCGCCGAGTGGGAGCGGCTGTTCGCGCTGTCGGACCGTCACGGCTTCGTCATTGCCTCCGACGAGTGCTACTCCGAAATCTACCTCGACGAAGACCGCCCCCCCCTGGGCGCGCTGCAGGCCGCCCATCAACTCGGCCGGAAAGGCTTTTCGCGGCTGGTCATGCTCTCGAGCCTGTCAAAGCGCTCCAACGTCCCCGGCATGCGCTCCGGGTTCGTGGCGGGCGACGCCGCCCTGCTCGACAAGTTCCTGCTCTACCGCACCTACCACGGCTGCGCCATGAGCCCGCCGGTGCAGGCGGCAAGCATCGCGGCCTGGAAAGACGAGGCGCACGTCGCCGAAAACCGCCGGCTCTACCGCGAGAAATTTGCCGCGGCGCTCGACATCCTGCGGCCGGTGCTCGATGTCGAGATCCCGGCCGCCGCGTTCTACCTGTGGCCGAGGACACCGCTGCCGGACACCGAGTTCGCGCGCCGGCTGTACCAGGAACAGGCGGTGTCGGTGCTGCCGGGCAGCTATCTCGCGCGCGAGGCGCACGGCGTCAATCCGGGCGTGAACCGCGTTCGCATCGCGCTGGTGGCGCCGGGCGACGAGTGCGCTGAAGCCGCGCGGCGCATCCGCGCTTTTGTGGAAGCGCTGTAGCGTCGCGGTAGAATCACCGTCATGAGCAAGCTGCAGGCCGTCATCGAGCAGGCATGGGAACGCCGGGCGGACATCAGCCCCGCGAAGGCCGCCCCGGCGCTGAAGCGCGCGGTGGCCGACACCATCGAGCTGCTCGACCAGGGCAGGCTGCGCGTCGCGGAAAAGACCCGGGGAAGCTGGACGACCCATCAGTGGATCAAGAAGGCGGTGCTGCTCTCCTTCCGGCTGCAGGACAATTTCGTGATGAAGGACGGCCACGCCCGGTACTACGACAAGGTCGCGTCGAAATTCGCCGCTTACACGCCGCAGGCGTTCCGGCGGGGAGGATTCCGCGTCGTGCCGCCAGCCGCCGCGCGCAAGGGGGCCTACATCGCGAAGAACGTGGTGCTGATGCCTTCCTTCGTCAACATCGGCGCCTACGTTGACGAGGGCACCATGGTGGACACCTGGGCGACGGTCGGCTCCTGCGCGCAGATCGGCAGGAACGTGCATCTTTCTGGCGGCGTCGGCATCGGGGGCGTGCTCGAGCCGCTGCAGGCCAGCCCCACCATCGTCGAGGACGGCTGCTTCATCGGGGCGCGCTCGGAGATCGTCGAGGGGGTGGTGGTGGAGGAAGGCTCGGTGATCTCGATGGGCGTCTTCATCGGCGCGAGCACCCGCATCTACCACCGACAGACCGGAGAGATACTCTACGGCCGGGTGCCGGCGGGATCGGTCGTGGTGCCCGGCAGCCTGCCCGCCGCCGACGGCCGGTGCAGCCTGTATTGCGCCGTCATCGTGAAGCAGGTTGACGCCAGGACCCGGGCCAGGACCAGCATCAATGAGCTCCTGCGCAGCGACTAGCAGCCTGTCGGAAGAGCGAAAGCCCGACAAGCTGCTAGGCAATGCGCCGGGGAGCAGGCACAATTGCCGTTGAACCGGACGCCACGCGCCGGTTCGACTCCGCGTATCGGAGCGCATGCTGCCCGTCGCTCAAGACGCGGCAGGTGACAGCAGAACAAAGGGGAAGGAGACGGTCATGTTCGTGACGCCGCTCTTCAAGCTGATGTCCGACAAGCAGGCCTCGGACCTGTTTTTCACCGCCGGGGCGCCGATCCAGATCAAGATCAACGGCGTGGTGATGCCGATCAACAACCAGACGCTCGATCCCGATCAGGTCAGGAAGATCAGCTACGAGCTGATGACCGGGGCGCAGGTGAAGGAGTTCGAGACGACGCAGGAGATGAACTTCGCGCAGAGCGCCGGGGAGCTCGGCAACTTCCGCATCAACATCTTCCGCCAGAGGAACACGGTGGCGATGGTGATCCGTTTCGTGAAGCCCGAGGTGCCGCAGTTCGACACCCTGGGGCTGCCACCGATCCTCAAGGAAGTGATCATGGAGAAGCTCGGGCTGATCCTCGTGGTGGGCTCCACCGGCTCGGGCAAATCCACCACCATGGCCTCGATGATTGACTTCCGCAACAGCACCAAAACCGGCCACATCCTCACCATCGAAGACCCGATCGAGTTCATATTCAAGCACAAGAAATCCATCGTCAATCAGCGCGAAGTGCGGGTGGACACGCATACCTACGAGAACGCGCTGATCAGCGCCATGCGCGAAGCGCCCGATCTGCTGATGATCGGCGAGATCCGCGACCGCCCCACCCTCCAGACGGCGCTGCTCTTCGCCCAGACCGGGCACCTGTGCATGTCCACCTTGCACGCCAACAACAGCTACAACGCGCTCAACCGCATCATCAACTTCTTCCCGCGCGAAGCACGCGAGGCGCTGCTGGCGGACCTCTCGATCGCCCTGCGCGCCGTGATCTCGCAGCGCCTGGTGCGCTCCGTGGATGGCAAACGCATACCCGCGGTGGAAGTGCTGCTCAACACCAAGCACATCCAGGAACTGATCAAGAACGGCGAGATCGTCCAGATCAAGGACGCCTTGGAGCAGAGTCTTGCGCCCGGCTCGCAGTCGTTCGAGCAGGCGCTGTTTCACCTCATCACCAGCGGCAAGGTGGCGGTCGAGGAAGCCATGGCGAATTCCGATTCGCCCACCAACCTGCACTGGCTGCTCGACAATGCGCCGAAAGGCGCGGACATCCAGGCGGCGATGTCCCGGACTGCGGGCGGGACGAAACAGCCGGCCGACGATCTTTCCAGTATCAAGCTGAACCTCGACGCCCTCGGATAGATACGTGTTGAATGCCGAATGTTGAGTGTTGAGTTCAAAGCCGGGCCGCGCTTAATTCAAAATTCAGCACTCAAAATTCAGCACTGAAGCCATGGCGGCGCGCGCCCGGACGGTGGGCGGGCTGGTGCGTCACGGGACGCGGCTGTTCCGCGCCGCCCGGCTCGCCTTCGGCCACGGCACCACCAACGCCCGCGATGAGGCTGCCTACCTCACGCTGCACGCGCTGGGTCTGCCCCCCGGTGCCGCGCCGGGAACATTCCTGCGGAGGGTTGCGCCAGCGGCGGCTGCACGCGTTCTGGAACTCTTCGAGCGCCGTGTCCGGGAGCGCAAGCCCGCCGCCTATCTCACGCGGGAAGCCTGGCTCGGTGAATACCGGTTTTACGTGGACGAACGCGCGATCGTGCCACGCTCGCACATCGCCGAGCTGCTGCGCGAGGGGCTCGCGCCGTGGATTTCCCATCCCGGCAGGATGAGAGCGGCGCTCGACCTGTGCACCGGTTCCGGCTGCCTCGCGATCCTGCTCGCCGGGAGCTTCCGGCGGGCACGTATTGACGCCACCGATATTTCTTCCGCGGCCCTGGCCGTTGCCCGGATCAACGTCAGGCGCTACCGCCTGGATGGACGCATCCGCCTTGTCAAATCCGATTTGTTTTCCGCGCTGCGCGGAAAGCACTATGACCTGATCGTGTGCAACCCGCCATACGTCACGGCCGCCGGGATGCGGAAATTGCCGGCCGAGTACCGGCACGAGCCGCGCGCGGCGCTCGCCGGAGGCCGGGGCGGCCTTGCCTTCATCCGCCGTACCCTGGCGCAGGCGGGAGCGCACCTCAACCCCGGGGGCGTACTGGTAGTGGAGGCCGGTGCCAACCGCAGGGCGGTGGAAAGA
>DAIDBG010000169.1 GCA_027310225.1 bacterium
GTACAACGCTGCTCGCACCGCTGTATCTATTGGAATCCTGGGACGCCGCGCCGGTCGTTTTCACCCCCGCAGTCGTGGCCGGCATCGCGTACACCGGCGTGTTTCCCTCGGTGCTCGCCTATTTGTTCTGGAATCGCGCCGTCGCCGAGGTGGGTGGGAACCGCGCCGGGCAGTTCCTCAATCTTGTTCCCGTATTCGGCACGCTGCTCGCCGTGACGTTGCTGGGGGAATCGCTGCAGCTCTTTCACTTGGTGGGGGCAGGCCTCATCTTCGGCGGGATTTATCTCGCCACACGGCGGACACGGCGTGACCGACAAGGCGTCACTGATACAGCGTGACTGATGAGGGGCGTGACTGGCAGGACGCGACGGGTAAGGCGCGCTCCTGATCGCGCCTCGAGACGCACGCAGTACCCGTCACGATTCCCCGGTCACGGGCCTGGATTGCCGGCGGGCAGCCACACGCGCACCACCCGCGTCCTGGCATCGGCCGCCGGCGCAGTTTCCGCCCGCGGCTCGCGCGCTCCCGGTTCCGCCGCGGTCGGGCGCCGATCGCCGCCGGCAGGCTGCAGAAACGGCGCACCGCTCGATGCGCCCGCTCCCGGTTTCTCCTGGGGTTCGTAGTCATTCTCCTCGGGCGGCGGGTTGCCGTCGTACACGAGAGTGCGCCGCCGCTGCAGATAGGCGTCGCGCGCGAACTCGTAGGGATCGAGGGCGGCGGTCTCCAGCAACTGCGTGGCGTCGAGCAGCTCGGAGCGGCGGTTCACGAAGGACAGCGCATAGAGCGCGTTACGGTCGCGGTTCGGGTCAACATAGGTGATGGGATTGGTCTTGTAGTCGCCAACGAGCCCAACGGTGTCGCGCAAGGTGCTCGGACCCAGCAACGGGATCACCAGGTACGGTCCATCGCCGATGCCCCACCAGCCGAGCGTCTGCCCGAAATCCTCGTTGTGCTTTTCCAGTCCCACGTCGGTGGCGACGTCCAGCACCCCCAGCAGGCCGACGGTGGTATTGACCACGATGCGCCCCACGTCGGAGACGGCCTCCGGGACCTTGCCCTGAAGCAGGTTGTTGAGCGCGATGATGACGTCGTTGAGGTTGGAGAAGAAATTGCTGACGCCGGTGCGCATGAATTGCGGCAGCACGCCGCGGTAGAGCTCGGCGGCGGGCTTCAGGAGCGTGGTGTCCACGGCGTCGTTGAAATAGTAGATGCCGCGGTTGATGGGCTCGAGCGGGTCGCGTGGATTGCCGGTGGTCGCGCAGCCGCTGAACAGCAGCGTCAGCGAAAGGAGCCCCAGCGCGAACGGGGCGCGAAGCCGGGACAGCGGATGGGCCATCAACAGGATTCCTTCTTGTGTTCTTGGAAGCTTACGCTGAAGCGCATTATATCAAGGGTTTTCGGGTAGCTGGAAACAACCGCTGCGTACCTCGCCCGTCCATGACCGGTGCCTGGATAACGGCGCGGCCGGCGGCGGCTTTACCCGGCGCTCCTGTTGCTGAAAACGAGGGACAATGTCACGGCGGAGACCCTCTCTGATATACTGAAATCCTTCATGCGCGACCGCCGCCGCGCCCGCTTCTCCCCATTTCCACGCGAGGACCTCAACCATGCTGCAGAAAGCGAAACCCGCGCTACAGCTCAAGGACATGAAGCTGTTCCGCCAGCAGTGCTACATCAACGGCGAATGGGTGGACGCCGACAACAAGTCCACCCTCGCGGTCCACAACCCCGCCGACGGCCAGCAGATCGGCACCGTGCCCAACATGGGCGCGGCCGAGACGCGGCGCGCGATCGAGACGGCGCACGCGGCGTGGCCGGCGTGGCGCGCGAAGACCGCGAAGGAGCGCGCGGCCATCCTGCGCAAATGGTTCGACCTCATGATGGCCAACCAGGAAGACCTTGCGGTGCTGATGACCGTGGAGCAGGGTAAGCCCCTGACCGAATCGCGCGGCGAGATCGCCTATGGAGCGTCCTTCATCGAGTGGTTCGCGGAGGAAGGGAAGCGCATCTACGGCGACACCATTCCGGCCCAGGGCGCCGACCGCCGCATCGTCGTGATCAAGCAGCCGGTCGGCGTGTGCGCCGCGGTGACGCCGTGGAATTTCCCGAACGCCATGATCACGCGCAAGGCGGGCCCGGCGCTCGCGGCGGGCTGCCCGATGGTGATCAAGCCGGCGAGCATGACGCCCTATTCGGCGCTCGCGCTGTGCGAGCTGGCCGAGCGCGCCGGCGTCCCGAAGGGGGTGCTCTCGGTGGTGACCGGCGCTTCCGGCCCGATCGGCAAGGAATTGACGACCCATCCGCTGGTGCGCAAGTTCACCTTCACCGGCTCGACCGAGGTCGGCAAGAAGCTGATGGAGCAGTGCGCCTCGACGGTGAAGAAGGTTTCCCTGGAGCTCGGCGGCAATGCGCCGTTCATCGTCTTCGACGACGCCGACCTCGATGCCGCGGTGGAAGGTGCGCTCGCCTCCAAGTTCCGCAATACCGGGCAGACCTGCGTGTGCGCGAACCGCCTCCTGGTGCAGGACGGCGTTTACGAGACGTTCGCGAAGAAGCTCACCGACAAGGTATCGCAGATGAAGGTAGGCAACGGCCTCGAGACCGGCGTCGTGCAGGGGCCGCTCATCGAGATGAAGGCGGTGGAGAAGGTGGAAGAGCACGTCGCCGACGCGGTGGCGAAGGGCGCGAAGGTCGTCACCGGCGGCAAGCGCCACGAGAAGGGCGGCCAGTTCTTCCAGCCCACCGTGCTCACCAACGTCACCACGGCGATGAAGGTGACGCACGAGGAGACGTTCGGCCCGGTCGCGCCGCTCTACCGCTTCAAGACCGAGAAGGAGCTGCTGGAGCTCGCCAACGACACCGAGTACGGCCTTGCCTCCTACTTCTACAGCCGCGACATCGGCCGCGTCTGGCGCATCGCCGAGGGCCTGGAGTCGGGCATCGTCGGCATCAACATCGGCATCATCTCGACCGAGGTCGCGCCGTTCGGCGGCATGAAAGAGTCCGGCATCGGCCGCGAGGGCTCCAAGTACGGCATCGAGGAGTTCCTCGAGGTGAAGTACCTGTGCATGGGCGGCCTCGACAAGTAGCCCGCTCCGCTCCATGAAAAACGCCCGGCGTGCCCGGGCGTTTTTTCATGTGTGCCCAGCATGGGCGCGATCTTGGAGGTGGAAGTCCTCCCGTAAGCTGGCCACAGCGAACGAAGCGAAGTGCAACCGCGCGAGGGTGACCGAGCGTGGGGAGGCAGCACGGAGCGAAACCGCGAGCCGATGGACAAGAACCGGATACGAGGCGACGCCGGGCAGGGCGAGCAGGCATGAAACTGCGAAGCTCTGGTGGCCAAGGCTCAGGCGGCGTAAATCCGGCGGTTGCGCGGGGAAGGATCGCGCTCTTACCTGGGGAGATCTCGCCTTGCGCCTGAAAGGGCGACGGTGCTGAGCCGGGGCGAGAAGTCAGCAGAGGCCGTAGTAGCCGTAAGGCGAAGGGCCGAACGAGAAGGAGAGCGGAAGGGCGTGTCGCTTGGTCGAGCATGGCATCAGACGCCCGGGGAACCGGGACGGTCGGGAGAAGGGCGCGGTGAAGCCGCGCACGGACCCGGCAGTGATGAAGCGCGGCTGGCGCGGGACGACACTGGAAGCTCGGGGCGGGCCGACCTGCTGGCGCGGGCGCTCGCGAGAGGCAACATGGCTGCGGCCTGGAAACGGGTCAAGGCCAATGCTGGCAGTGCGGGGGTGGATGGACGGACGGTGAGTCAAACCGCCGAGTATCTGAAGACCGACTGGCCCCGGATCAGGGAAGAACTGCAATCGGGCCGCTACCGGCTGCAACCGGTGCGCCGGGTGCAGATTCCCAAGGATGGGGGCGGGATGCGGGAACTGGGGATACCGACGGTGAGCGACCGGCTGATTCAGCAAGCCCTGCTGCAAGTCCTGCAGCCGTTGATTGATCCGACATTCTCCGGGCACAGCTACGGTTTCCGGCCGGGCCGACGAGCGCACGACGCTGTGCTGCAAGCACAGCGCCATGTACAAGCGGGCTACCGGACCGTGGTGGACGTGGACTTGGAGAAGTTCTTCGACCGGGTCAATCACGACATACTCATGGACCGTCTGGCCAAGAGGATTGAGGATAAGGCCGTGCTGCGGCTGATCCGCCGATACCTGGAAGCCGGGATCATGGGAAACGGCGTGGTCATGGAGCGTTTCGAGGGCACGCCGCAAGGCGGGCCGCTCTCGCCGCTGCTGGCCAACGTGCTGCTGGACGAGGTGGACCGGGAACTGGACAGGCGCGGACACCGCTTCGTGCGCTACGCCGATGACTGCAACGTGTACGGGCGCAGTCAGAAGGCGGGCGAACGGGTGCTGGAGGGTTTGCGCGGACTCTACGCCCGACTCCACCTGAAGGTGAACGAGGCCAAGACGGCGGTGGGCCTTGCTTGTGGCCGCAAGTTTCTCGGCTACTGCTTAGGGCAGGGCGCTGAGGGCGAGGTCAGGCGGGCCGTCGCACACAAGGCGCTGGACACCTTCAAGCGGCGCATGCGGCACATGACGCGCCGGACGTGCGGGCGCAGCTTGCCCGAGGTCTCGGAACAGATACGACGGTATATGCCGGGTTGGAAGGAATACTTCCGTCTGGCCCAGACCCCGCGAGTGTTCCGGGAGTTGGACGAATGGCTGCGTCATCGCCTGCGTGCCCTGCAGCTCAAGCACTGGCGACGGGGTAGGACGATGTTCCGGGAGTTGACCGCGTTGGGTGCGAACACGGACCAAGCAGCGCGAATCGCCGGCAACGCCCGGCGCTGGTGGCGTAACAGCCGCTACGAGCTGAACCGTCTCATGCCCATCGCTTACTTCGACCGGCTCGGCATGCCACGACTCTCATGACCTCCACTGCTCGAACCGCCCGGTGCGGACCCGCATGCCGGGTGGTGTGGGGAGGGCGGGTTAAAAGCCCGCCCTTACCCGATTGGGGCGGCTGGTAGTTACGCTTTGACAACATCTTTTTCATCGGTGTGCCCACAAACAACTTTCTCAGGCCAGATGAGTTCGTCACGCGAGCCGACGATTTCTCGAACGGTGGCGACAAGGACCCAGAGCGCTATTAGCAACGCCACCAGAGGATCAAAGAAAGAAGACCCTGTAACGGTAATGAGCACACCAGCAACCACCGGTGCGAGCGATACCCAAACGTCGCCGAGGTTGTGGATATAGGCCAAGCGTATTGCGGCGTTGTTGCGGCTGGGTTCCCGCAGGAGGCGGGCAACGCCCCAGTTAGCAGCCGCCGCTCCCAGACCAACGACAATGGGAAATAAACCCAGCACGACTTCGGGATGGAAGAGTCGATGGATTGCCTGCCAGATTAGCAGCGCGCTGACAGCGATAAGACCGACCGAATTAAAGAAGTTTGCAGAACGAACGAGATTACGCGAGATGCCTTGGGACAAAACGAATGCCAGATAGAGAAATATGAGTGCTAATTCGTCTGAAAAATTATGAATGCTGTCCATGAGGAGGCTAAGGCTTTGAGCCTGCAACCCTGCGACAGCCTCTACCACAAAAATACCGGTATTC
>DAIDBG010000184.1 GCA_027310225.1 bacterium
CCGAAGAAGCTCGCGCGGGAAGGCGTGAAGGACATGGTGCGCATCTCGGACGCACGCATGAGCGGCACCGCCTTCGGCTCGATCGTCCTGCACGTCACGCCGGAGTCCGCGATCGGCGGGCCGCTCGCGCTGGTCAGGAACGGGGACCGCATCCGGCTCGACGTTCCGGCGCGCAAGCTGGAGCTGCTGGTCGGGAAGGCGGAGCTGGAAGCGCGCCGAAAAAAGTGGAGGAAGCCGTCCCTCCGCGTCGAGGACCGGCGCGGCTACCGCAGGCTTTTTCTGGAGTCGGTCACCCAGGCCGGCCGCGGCTGCGATTTCGACTTTTGCGCGGCGGAAGCGAGAACGCGCGTGCCGCGGGAGAAAAAGTGAGGCTGTGACAAGGAAGGAACCATGTCCCGCAGACGACAGGGCGGGCGGCGCCGTTTCGTCGTCCGCAACTCACCCATCCACGGACGCGGCGTGTTCGCGCTCGCGCGCATCCGCAAGGGCGAGCGCATCATCGAATACAAGGGCGAGCGCATCACGCCGGCGGAAGTGGACCGGCGCTACGGCGGCGACGATTTCTCGCCGCATACGATGCTGTTCGCCGTGAACCGCCGCGTGCTGATAGACGCCGCGCGCCGCGGCAATTCCGCGCGCTGGATCAACCACTCGTGCAGTCCCAACTGCGAGGCGGTGGACGAGGAGGGGCGCATCCATATCGAGGCGATCCGCGACATCCGGCCGGGGGAGGAGCTTGCCTACGACTACAACCTGTTTCTCGACGAGCGGCACACGCCGGCGGCCAAGCGCGCCCATCCCTGCTGCTGCGGCTCGCGGCGCTGCCGCGGCACGCTGCTCGGTAGAAAACGGTGACGCCGTTCGAACTGGTGGAGCCGCATACGCTGCGTGAGGCGGCCGGGCTGCTCGCGTCCGCGGAGGTGCGCCCGCTCGCGGGGGGCACCGCGGTGATGCTGATGATGAAGATGGGCGTCCTGCGTCCCGCGCGCCTCGTCAGCCTGCGCGCGGTGGAGAAGCGCTATTCGGAGATCGCGGCGGCGGGCGGGGAGCTGCGCATCGGCGCGCTGGCGACGCTCTCCGCGCTGGAGCGCTCGCCGCTCGTCGCGCGCGCGGCCCCCGTTATTGCGCAGACGCTGCGCATGCTCGCCAACGTGCGCGTGCGCAACGTCGCGACCGTGGGCGGGCACCTGGCGCACGCCGATCCGCACATGGACCTGCCGCCGGTGCTGATCGCGCTCGGCGCGCGCGTTTCCATCATTGACCCGGCCGGCGGCCGCACGCTGCCGCTGGGCGAGCTGTACACGGGCTATCTCGAAACGACCCTCGGGCGCAACGAGCTTGTCGCGGAAGTCACCGTCCCGGCGCAGGGCAGCCGGCGCGCCGCCTATCTCAAGTGCACGACGCGGTCCGCCGACGACTGGCCGGCGCTCGGCGTGGCGGTCGTCCTGGAGGCGGACGGTGCGCTGGTGCGCGATGCCCGCGTCGTGATCAGCGCGGCGACCGACACGCCCACGCGCCTCGCCGCAGCCGAGAATGCGCTGCGCGGCGCGCGCGTGGATGAGGCCGTGCTGCGCCGGGCGGGAGACGCGGCCGCCTCCGAAGCCGCGGTGATCGGGGACCAACACGGCTCGGCGGCGTACAAGCGCGAGCTCCTGCGCGTTTGCCTCGCGCGTGCCGTGAGAGCCGTGCTCGATGAACAGTGACGAGATACGTATGACGATTGGGGGTGAAGATTTGAAGACGGCACAAACCGGCACGGTGGGGCGCTCGATCCCGCGCCTCGAGGCGGCGGCGAAGGTCGCGGGCCGCGCCGAGTACGTGCATAACCTGCAATTGCCGGGAATGCTGCACGGGAAGATCTTCCGCAGCCCGATCGCGCACGGCCGCATCAAGCGCGTTGATGTGAGCGCGGCGCGGGCGGTCGCGGGCGTGCACCGCGTGGTGACCGGCGAAGACGTGCGCGCCATCGTCGCGGACCCGCATTATGGCCCGGCGTTCCACGATCAGCCGATCCTCGCCTTCGAGAAGGTGCGCTATGCCGGCGAGCCGGTCGCGGTGGTGCTCGCCTCGGACCCGCACGCCGCGGAGGAGGCGGCGCAGCTCATTGACGTCCAGTATGAAGCCCTGCCGGCGGTGTTCGACGAGGTCGAGGCCATGACTTCAAAAGCGGTGGTGCACGAGGTGCTCAGGCCCGCGGGAGCCTTCCCCGACCTCAGGCATCTCCAGGGGCGAAAAAACACCAACGTCGCGCTCGACTTCCACCTGCGGCGCGGCGACGCAGGGGGCGCGTTCTCCAGAGCCGACCGCGTGTTCGAGCACACCTTCCACACGCAGCAGGTCCTGCACGTGCCGCTCGAGCCATTCGTTTCGGCGGCGGAGCCGGGCGAGGGCTCGGTCACGATCCACACCGCCTCGAAGAGCCCCTCGTTCGTGCGCGTCGAGGTCGCGCGGCTGCTGGGCTGGCCGGAGAACAGGGTGCGCGTGAAAGTGCCGTACCTCGGCGGCGGGTTCGGCGCGAAGCTCTACATCAAGCTGGAGGCCCTGGTGACCGTGCTCGCGCTGCTCACGCGCCGGCCGGTCAAGATCGCGCTCACCATGGAAGAGCAGTTCTACACGCTCACCAGGCACGCGGCCTCGCTGCGCATCAAGAGCGGGGTGACGAAGGAGGGGCGCATCACCGCCCGCGAGTGCGAGGTGTGGTGGAACGGGGGAGCCTACGCCGACATCGGCCCGCGGGTGACGCAGAAATCGGGCTTCACGGCGCCGGGGCCCTACGACATCGAGAACGTGAGCATTGACTCGTACGCGCTCTATACCAATCTCCCGCCGGCCGGCGCGCTGCGCGGCTTCGGCATCCCGCAGCTGGTGTGGGCCTACGAGAGCCACACCGACATGATCGCGCGCGAGCTCGCGATGGATCCCGTCGAATTCCGGCGCAGGAACATCCTGCGCGACGGGCGCCCGCAGGCGACCGGCACGGTCATGAAGGACGCGGCGATCGAAAAGGTGCTCGAGCGGCTCGCAGCGCGCATGGAATGGAAGAAGCCGTTCGAGCGCGGGAGCGGCACGCGGCGGCGCGGCCGCGGCATCGCGATCGGCTTCAAGGCCAGCATCTCGCCGACCACCTCCGTCGCGATCGTGAACCTCTACGCCGACGGCAGCTGCGCGCTCTATTGCAGCACGGTGGACATGGGACAGGGCTCCGACACGGCGATGGCGCAGATCGCGGCGGAAGTGCTCGGCATCCCGGTCGAGGCGATCACGGTGGTGCACCCCGACACCGACGTCACGCCCTACGACATGGCGACGCTCGGGTCGCGCTCGACCTATCACATGGGCAATGCGGTGCGGCGCGCGGCCGAGGACGCGCGGGACAAGCTTCTTGCGGCTGCGCGCGAGGCGGGCCTGCCGGCCGAGACGACGCCGATCGCCGAGGTGTTCAGGAGGAAGTACGGCATGCAGGCCGGCAACATCGTGGGCACGGGCAGCTTCATCCCCGCCTATACGCCGACCGACCACGACACCGGCCAGTCGCCGAACGTGACGCCGTTCTGGATGGTCGGGGGCACGGGCGCCGAGGTCGAGGTGGACACCGAGACCGGGCGGGTGCGCGTGACGCGGCTCGTCAACGTCGCCGACGTCGGCAAGCCCGTCAACCCGCGGATCGTCGAGACCCAGCTCTCCGGCGCGGCCGTCATGCAGCTCGGCTTCACGCTGTTCGAGAAAATGCAATTCGACGGCGGACAGGTGACCAACGCCTCGCTCGCCGAATACAAGATTCCCGGAATGCGCGACATTCCCGTCATGGAAAACGAGGCGGTTGACGGCGCGGAGCGCGGCGGGCCGTTCGGCGCGAAGGGGGTGGGCGAGACCGGCACGTTCAGCGTTTCGCCGGCGATCGCGAACGCGATCGAAGACGCGGTGGGCGTGCGGCTGATGTCGCTCCCGCTCACGCCCGAAGCGGTGTATCGCGCCCTGCGCGCGAAGCAGGGAAAGCCGTTGGATGACTAATAGAACGTAGCAAGATGACGAGCCATGTTTCACTCCCCTCCTTTTCAAGGAGGGGTGGATGCGAAGCAGACGGGGTGGTTGCGTGGCACCACTTGCTCCCACCACCCCGCTCGCTGCGCGGGCACCCCTCCTCAGGCAGGAGGGGAGTTCACTTTGCTGGGCGCTCTAACCAAAGATTTGGGTGTAGCAGTGCGAACAATTAGGTTCAAGCTGAACGGCGAGCCGGTGAGCGCTGAGGTCCCGCCGCACTGGAACCTGGTCGAGCTCCTGCAGAATCGCTTCGGCCTCACCGGCGCGCGCGAGAGCTGCGGCCAGGGATTGTGCGGCTGCTGCACCGTGCTGGTGGACGGAGCCGCGGTGTCGGGCTGCCTTTACCTTGCGCTGCTGGTGGACGGCGCCGAGGTGATGACGATCGAGCACCAGGCCGCGGGCGGGGGGCTCGACGCGGTGCAGAAGGCCTTCATCGAGGCCGGCGCCTTCCAGTGCGGGTTCTGCACGCCCGGGTTTGTGCTCATGACGCGCCAGCTCCTGGACGAGAATCCCGACCCAACCGAAGACGACATCCGGCACTATTTGTCCGGCAATCTGTGCCGCTGCGGCGCCTATCCCGAAATCATCGAAGCGGTCAAGCTGGCTGCGCGGATGCGTAAGGCGGAGCGATGATTGCGGCACCACGAGAGATGATCCCATGACACGCGCCGCATCAGGCAACCCGCTCGACCTGCGCGCCTGGCTGCGCGAGGTGAAGGAGCTGGGGGAGCTGACGGAGGTCAACGGCGCCGACTGGAACCTGGAGCTCGGTGCGATCAGCGAGATGAACGTCAAGAAGGACTCGCCGCCCGCGCTGCTGTTCGACGAGATCGCCGGCTACCCGAAGGGCTTCCGCGTGCTCACCTGCAGCACGAGCAGCCCCGGCAAACTGTCCTCGATCCTGCGCCTCGGCGTCGAGAAATCGCACCACGGCCTGGTGCAGAAGCTGCGCGGCAAGCCGAAGGACTGGCAGGCCAACGCGGCGAATTACGACCCCGCAATCGTCGAAACGGGGCCAATCATGGAGAACGTTCAAGGAGACGGGAAGGTGGACGCTTTCACCTTCCCGTCTCCTTTATGGCACGAGAAGGACGGCGGGCGCTACATCGGCACTGGTTGCTGCGTGGTGACGAAGGATTTCGACTCCGACTGGGTGAACGTCGGCACCTACCGCGTCCAGGTTCACGACAAGACGCACGTCGGCCTCGACATGGTTCCGGGCAAGCACGGGGCCATCCAGTACGACAAGTACAGGAAGGCCGGCAAGCCCTTCCCGGTTGCGATCGTCTGCGGCTGCGACCCGCTCGGCTATCTCATCTCCGGCATCGAGGTGCCGTTCGGGATGTGCGAGTACAACTACATCGGCGCGATCCTCGGGGAGCCCGTGTCGGTGGTGAAGGGCGAGTTGACCGGGCTGCCCATCCCCGCCGCGTCCGAAATCGTGCTGGAAGGCTGGGCCTGCCCGGGAGACGAGCGCACCGAAGGCCCGTTCGGCGAGTTCCACGGCTACTACCCCGGCAAGGCGCACCCGGCGCCGGTGGTGAGGGTGGACCGCATCTACTACCGGACCGAGCCGATCCTGATGGGCAGCCCGCCGGCGAAACCGCCGAACGACTACTCGTACTCGAAGGCGGGGATGCGCTCGGCGTTGCTGTTCGACGCGCTGGCTGCGGCCGGCGTGCCCGACGTGCAGGCGGTGTGGGCGCACGAGATCGGCGGCGCGCGCATGTTCAATGTCGTCTCCATCAGGCAGCGCTACGCCGGTCACGCGAAACAGGCGGGCCACATCCTCAGCCAGTGCGGAGTGGCGGCCTACATGTCGCGGTATTCGGTGGTGGTGGACGAGGACATTGACCCCTCCAACCTCCAGGAAGTGATGTGGGCGGTCGCGACCCGCACTGATCCCGAGGTGGACATTGACATCATCCGGCGCGGCATGGGGTCGAAGAACGATCCGATGTTCGTCGCCTACCGCTACCCGGCGCCGTTCAGCTCGAAGGCGGTGATTGACGCCTGCCGCCCGTTCGAGCATC
>DAIDBG010000193.1 GCA_027310225.1 bacterium
GACGCTAATTCTGCCACAGCCACCCGCCGCCAGCGAATGACACATAACATCCGTGGCGAAGCGCGCGCGGGCGCTCTTCCCGCGCGTCGCTTTCGACCGCGCGGTTAGAGCGCACTTTCACTCGACATCCTCCAGCTTCACGCCCCGCCCGGCGCGCAAGCTGCTCCGTGCGGACTCGACGCGCCGCAAAAAACGCGGATCGTGCTCGAGACGGTAGTCAAACCAGTCGTCCTCCGATTCGAACCCGATCAACACCCCGGCCGGCTTGCCGTGGCGAGTGATCACGATTTCCGCTGTCTCCGCCTCGCGCAGAAGGCGCGACAGGTTGTCCTTGACCTCGGACAGGGGTACTTCCTTCACTCGGGATTTCCGAATTGCGCCAGCCATGACTCGGCCTCCAATTTGGCCACGATCGCCAATACCTCGACGCTCGAGCCGGAAACGTCGTAGAACACACGCACCTCATCCACCCGCAGCCGGTATTGTGGCCTGGAGAGTGGCCCGTCGTCTTGGAACCGCCGGTTAGACGGTAACTGCTACGCGCTCGCGAAGAAACTCGGGCGCGAAGTCCGCACCGTTAGGCCACGTGAGCGTATGGTAAGCGACCGAAAAGCGCTTGAACTGCTCGATGTCTCGAAGCGGGCCAAAGATCGGTCCGTCGAGCTCAGCGGAGAGATCTGCTTCTCCAACAGCGCCATCGCTGAACTTCAGCCATACCACGTAGTCCCGAACATAGCGCGCTTCAAGAACATGAAGAAACATAGCGTCACTCCAACGGATCAATGGTTTTCAACGGCTGTTTGCGCTGCGCAAGAGCCCAGTCTGCGGCGAGTTCCGCCTTATGTAAAGAGTACCACTCCATGACCAAATTCAGGGCACGGCGCGGGAATTTCCCGGTTACCACACCCGATTCGATCTCAACAGTGATCTCGAACTCAGCGTACTCTGCGTGAAAATGCGGCGGTGCGTGATCCCGGTAGTACATGTAGATCACGATCCCGAGAAAGCGACAGAGTTCTGGCACGATCTATCTGTTACCGTCTAACGTCCCGCATGACCTGCCGCGAAGCGGTCGGTGTTGATGCAGCGGTTAGCGGGCACGTACGCGAGATCGCCAGTAATGAGGACGCCGCGCATGGTGTGCAACCGCGAAGATGACGATCCCTTCGGGCTCTGGCCGGTAGATGAGCGAGAACGGGAAATCCTTGACGAAGACACGGCGGGTATCGGAACGATACGGCGAACCTGATTGAGGGAAGGCAAGAGCGCGAGCGGCTGCTTCTTCCACTGCGGCGGCAAAGCGCGCACCCAATCCAGCCTCCGCCTCACTGTAATAGATGACCTCAGCAAGAAACTCGAGGCGTGCGGCGGCGATGAACCGCGCGCGGCTCACCGGGCAAGCCGTCTGGCCTCGGCAAACACGCTTTCCGCGGAGAATGTCGGCAATTCGCCGCGGTCATACGCGGCAACCCGTTCCGCGATTTCCATCTCCCACGCCTTCTCGATCTCCGTGAGTGGCGCGTCGCGGAGCGACTCGAGCAGTGATTCGGCAAGCTTGGCGCGTTCCTCCGGTGACAGCGAACGCGCCTGCGCTTCAAGTTCCTTAAGGGTGTCGGACATGGCGGTTCCCTCCAAGCGACCGCGCCATTTTACGCCCCCGTCCCAATGCCTGCATCGTGCGCGCTAATCGGGATAGGGAGAAGCCTCGCGGCTCCCCCCTCCCACACCACCGTGCTTACGGGTCACGTACACGGCGGTTCGATGAATTGAATTCCTATCCCGCTGCCACAGTCGGCAGCCCCCAGTTGCTGAAGTAGCGCGCCGGCAAAGCCAGCGCGAGCGCCGGAGTCTTCGAGAGCCGCCAGGGTCCATGCGCCGATTTGCTGGTGTGCCATGCTTCGCGCACACTCACTCCGCGTCGGCGTAGTTCCCGGTAGCCTGCCCGTCCCCATTGCTTCCAGTGATAGCAGCGTAACTTGCGTCGTATCCATTTGTCGAGATCGCGCAGAGGGCTCAGCACCTCGGCCACGCCGAAGTACGCTTTCCAACCCAGCAGGGCCTCTCTCAGCTCTGCCACGATCTCGCTCAAACGGCGGCCTCTCGTACGCCGGGTCAGCGCGCGTATCCGGTGCTTAAGCTTGTCGATGGCTGGGTCGGCCACCTTGAGCTTCCCCCCGTCCCGGCTGACCGTGAAGCCCAAGAACTTGCGGTTCCATGGACGATCTACCGCGCTCTTTCTCGCATTCACTGTGAGCCGCAGCGAGTCTTCGATAAAGCGCGTTACGCTTCCCCTCACCCGCACACCCGCACGTTCGCTTCCGACCACGATATTGCCGTCATCGGCATAACGGGCAAAGCGGTGGCCACGCCGGTCCAGTTCCCAGTCCAGCTCATCCAGCACCCCGTTGGCCAGCCCCGGTGACAACGGACCGCCTTGCGGCACGCCCATCGTCGTGGCACAGGTAGCTTCGCCCACGCGAACCCCGGCCTTGAGGTAGCGGTTGATCAGGCGCAGTCACGCCCGATCGGCCACGTGGCGCTTGAGCCGCGCGACCAGCCGGTCGTGATTGACCCGGTCAAAGAACGCTTCCAGATCGAGGTCAACCACCCAGCGGCGAGCTTCACGGATGTCCGTCTGCAACCGCCGCACGGCCTCGTGGGCCGAGCGCTGCGGGCGAAATCCGTGGCTCCTGGGGTGGAAGTGCGGTTCCCATTGCGCCGATACCACTTGCGCGATGGCTTGCTGGATGAAGCGGTCCAACACCGTGGGGATGCCCAACAGGCGCTTGCGCCCGTCCGGCTTTGGGATTTCCACGCGCCGTACCGGTTGCGGGCGGTAGCGGCCCGTCACCCGTTGCACGCGAATCTCCGGCCCGTGATGTCGGAGGTACTGCGGCAGTTCATCGACACTCATGCCGTCGATGCCCGGCGCGCCTCGGTTACTTCGTACTTGTTTCAGGGCACGTTGCAAGTTGGCGCGTTCCACCACGCCTTCGAGCAACGCGCAGTTCGGAATCGACTCGGGCACCTCCGGCTCTCCAGCCGCAGGTTCATCCCGTGGCAGCGCCACGGCCGGCACCCGCCGGTTCTCAGATGCGTTTCCGCCGCTCTTCACTAGAGACCCTCGTCTTCCATCGTTCGGGCCTTCGGTCGGGACCCACCAACCTACTTTGCCCTCTGCTGACTTCTCCA
>DAIDBG010000201.1 GCA_027310225.1 bacterium
TGATAATTCTGCATCAGAAACGGGCTGCCGAACCGCTTGATGCTCGCGGACACGCGATAGGGCATGATGGTTTCATAAATCGCGGCACGGCGATCGGTCATTTCGCGCAAGCGCCCGCGCCAGTCGCTCGCTTCATAGGGCTTGAGCACGACCGGCATGACCTGTGCCTCGATCGCGCTCGACATCTCGCGATAGAGCGTGACGTGACCCCCGTCTTTCATCCAGCCGCAACCAGAGACTGACCGTTGTTGTCGCGCAGGAGCGCGGGTGAAGCAACGGGCGGGGTTAACCCCGCCCGTTGCTTTTCGAGTTCGGCGGCGAACGCCGCCGGTGTTGCGTAGCCGAGCGAGGAGTGCGGCCGCTCGGTGTTGTAATCATCGACCCAGCGCGCGAGGATCGCGCGTGCCTGACGGACCGTGAAGAACAGCGTCTCGTTGAGCAACTCGTCGCGCATGCGACCGTTGAAGCTCTCAACGAACCCGTTCTGCGTCGGCTTGCCCGGCGCGATATAGTGCCACTCGACGCGGGCATCGCCCGACCACGCCAGCACGGCGTTCGAGGTCAGTTCGGTCCCGTTGTCGCTGACGATCATCTTTGGCGGCCCTCGCTCGGCGATCAGATCGGCGAGCTCGCGTACCACCCGCTTGCCCGAGATCGACGTGTCGAGCACCGCCCGCAAACACTCGCGCGTCACGTCGTCGACGATGTTCAGGATGCGGAACCGCCGCCCTGTGGCCATCTGATCATGGACGAAGTCCAGGCTCCAGCGCTGGTTGGGTAGCGCCAGCACCGGCGCCGGTGCCCGGCTGCCTGTGGCGCGCTTGCGTCCCTTCCTGCGTCTGACCGTCAGGCCCTCTTCGCGGTAGAGCCGCTGGGTCTTCTTGCGGTTGATCGTGATGCCGTCCCGCCGCAGCAGGATGTGCAACCGCCGATAACCGAACCGCCGACGCTGCTGCGCCAACTCGCGCAGACGCGACCGAAGGTCGCCATCATCTCCCCGACACGAGCGATACCGCATGCTCGTGCGATCCGCCCCGACGACAGCACACGCCCGCCGCTCGCTCATCCCCAGCGCCGTCTGGAGATGCGCGACCGCTTCCCGCTTCGCGGCGGGCGTCACCATTTTTTTGACAGCAGGTCCTTCAGGCCTGCGTTGTCGAGCATCGTGTCGGCCAGCAACCGCTTGAGCCGCGCGTTCTCCTCCTCAAGCGCCCGCAGCCGCTTCGCATCGGACACCTCCAGGCCGCCGAACTTGGCCTTCCAGGCATAATAGGTGGCGCTCGACATACCGTGCCGCCGGCACAGATCCGTCACTACCGCACCTGCCTCGGCTTCCTTCAGGATGCCGATGATCTGCTCTTCCGAAAACTGCTTCCGCTTCATCTGTCCGTCCCTTCTTCGGGGTCGAACTCTAGCGCCAAATGGAGGAAAAAACGGAGGTCACGTCAGCCCCGATCGACTCTCCCGTCGACCACCGGTCGACGAGCACGACTTCTTCGAGGGTCGTTATCTCGCTCCCGCTACCGCCGTGGCAGAGGCTGACCACGATGGGCAGCCTCCCGTCGAGGCCGCAGGCAACCCATTGGCGGAC
>DAIDBG010000221.1 GCA_027310225.1 bacterium
CGCCTCCTCCAGCGTGTCGAACCTACCGAACTCGGTAATCACGTATTGCGTGGTCTCAACCCACTGGCGATCCCGCCAATCGAAAATGCCGAGCGAAGTGTAGTAGTTGTCCAGAAATGCGTCTTGCGAGTCGCCGCTGTCCTGGATGAGGTCGAAGCCGGATTCGTCGAGATTGAAGAGGTAGCGGCTCGCGCCGTAAGCACCGTCGAGCCGGTCGTCGCCCGCCCCGCCATTAAGGACGTTTGCCTGCGAGATCGTGTCGTTGCCCGGGCCGCCGAGGGCGACTTCTGCGTTAAGAATGGTGTCGTCGCCCGCCCCGCCGTACACGAACCCGCCTCCATACCCATTCACGGTGTCGTTGCCATCGCCGGCGTCGACCAGGGAGGCGCCCGAAATCTCGTTGTCGCCCGGCCCGGCAATGACTTCCGAAATACGTTCAGTGATGGTGTTTACGCGGAGAACACCATTGATGAATTTCGGAAACAGGCCGCCCTGTGCTGTGGCTCCCGGGGAAATATCGCTGACCTGTCCGGTCACGATGCCGTTGAAGTTGCGGGAAACGTCTGTCGTCGTAACGGTCCCAATTGGCAAGAACTGCCCCACATTATTCGGGTCGCGTTCCGTTCCAAAAATAAAGTTGACGTACGTGAACCCCGAGATCGTTCCAAAATCCTCTTTAAGGCCGCTCCAGGTAACGCTCGCGACCACGGGCTGTGCCTCGTCGGTGTCCAGGCGTCCGCTGAATGCGTAGATCTGCGGATCGTCGCTTGCGATCGTCTCTTCTGCGATACGAACCGTGCTCTCGAAGAGAAGCGGCGTGTCGTTATGCCAGGCAGTAGATCCACCCGTTGTGGTGGTACTCGTAGTAGAACCGCTGAAGTAGCTGATGGTGACCGTCTGGGTCCAGGTGTCCCAGAATGCCGATGCGACAACTTCCGCGAGCCACGGACGTGACTGCCAAGGGGAGAAGAAGGTGCCTTCAGGGGTCAAGCTATATCCGAACGGGAGATACTGGGAGGCAATCCGCTCCTTGAGCGCGATGCGATAGTCATCCCGCCGCGCGCCCACCCAATCCTGCTCGCGTTGGGCCGTCGCTTCCAGAACGGCTTGGGGAGTGGTTTGGGCCTCCGCGGCGTCCTCGATCGTCCAGTCCTGAGGCGAGCCAAAGTAATTCGGCAGCACCGCTCCCGTGGCGGTGCCGCGGATCATCAGTTCGAGATCATTGCCCGCGCGCGCCGCGTTCAAGTCGTTGAATCCCAGGCCGGCCCGGAGCGCGATCCGGCCGCCATCGTCCACGAAAATGTCCCGCCCCATGCCGAATGCGTAGGCGTACGTATCCCGTCCGGCACCCCCCGTGAGAACGTCGTTCCCGCCGCGGCCATCCAGGGTGTCATCTCCCGCGAGCCCAAGCAGCGTTTCAGGGAATTCCGTTCCGACCAGGGTATCCGCGCTTTCAGTTCCGGTGATGGGCGAAATGGGCACGGCATCGAGGTCCGCTGCGGTGAGGATCGATCCGTCGCCAAACCGGACTTCCTCGATGCGGTTGGCCGCGTCGGAATACTGTCCCGTGACGATCAGGCGGTCGTCCGCAGAAAGGGACAGCATCAGATCCCCCTGGGCGTTTCGCTCCAGTGTGACATCCTGCGCGAGCACATCCGGGGCGAGAACAATCCGATCGATCCCGTCGCCCCCGGCGTCGTTCAGTTCGTCCAGCCCCGAGCCGCGCCCGAACCGGTAGCTATCGCCGCCCGCGCCGCCGCTCAGGAGGTCGCCGCCCGCGCCGCCATCCAGCGTGTCGTCCCCCTCCCCCCCGAAAAGGAAGTCGTCGCCGGCCCCGCCATTCAGAGCATCGTTACCCGCGAAACCGCTGAGGGTATCCGAGCCGCCGAACCCCCGGAGCGCATCGTCGCCGTCGCCGCCGGAGAGTTCGAGGCTGCCCGTGAACGCGATATCGAAGAACGCGTCGCTCGTCAGTTCCCCGCTTGCGAAGGCAAAACGCAGGTTCTGCGCGGTCACATCGCCAATGACGGTCAGGCCTTGCGTGGGATCCCCCTCCGCGCTGCGTGAAATGATGAGCGCCGGCAGTCCATTGAAATCAAAGCGAGCAACCGCCAACTCTTGCGGCGTCGCCACCCCCAGATCGATGAGATCGCCGCCCGAGTCGTCATCAATGACGTCCTCGAAGTCGGTCACGTAGGTATCGGCCCCCGCGCCGCCGCGCAGGATGTCCCGGCCGGCGCCGCCCACCAGCGTATCTTCACCGGCGAGCCCGACGAGCTGGTCGTTGCCGCCCTTGCCGTCGAGGCGATCGGTCACCGCCGTGCCGATGATCACGTCGTCGCCCTCGGTGCCGTCAAGGTCGAAGCCCTGATCGAGCACGTCCTGGTAGCTCATGCTGGTGCCGTCGGCGAAGCGCAGTTCGCCCAGCACCGGCGTGGAGAACGGATCGTCGGGGTTGAAGCCCTCGAAGCGGAGCGTGTCGCGCGGCGAACCGGGATCGGCCGGGTCCGAAGGCCCGAAGTCAACGATGAGGCTGCCCGGGCGGAACTTGACGTCG
>DAIDBG010000260.1 GCA_027310225.1 bacterium
TGCGGGACGAGGTCCTCTCCCTGCTGCCGGGCGGCGCGGCCGCCGAGCTCGCGATGAACGCCCTCCTGTTCGAGGAATTCGCCGCGCGTGAACTGGAAGCGGGGCGCTTCCGGCTCGACCTGAAGCCGTTGCCGCACAACAAGGCGCTGCTCCACGGCCATTGCCATCAGAAGGCGTTCGGCGTGATGCCCGACGTGCAGAGGGTGCTCCGGCTCGTGCCCGGGCTGGAAGTGGAAACAATCGAGTCGAGCTGCTGCGGCATGGCCGGCAGCTTCGGTTACGAAGCGGAGCACTACGCGGTCTCGATGAAGATGGCGGAAATGTCCCTGCTGCCGAAGGTGCGAAGCGCTGCCGCTGATACCCCTGTCATTGCGGACGGGACCAGCTGCAGGCACCAGATCCGTGATGGTTCCGGACGATCGGCGCTCCACGTCGCCCGGGTGCTCGAGCAGGCGCTGGAGCGGGGTGGGTGATGAGTGATAGGTGATCTTTGAGCCCGGAATCTTGAACCAGGCCCGGTCGCCCGTCACCTCGTCACTGCGTCACTGCGTCACTGCATCGCCTCGTCACCGGCCTGCACCCGCAGGCCGCCCAGCAGGTCCTGCGACAGGTACTGCTCGCGGAAAGTCTCGAACGGCACGGTGTCGTTCGCCTCCGTTTTCCGCTGCGCGGCGAGCGATTCCTCGGCCATCCGCCGGTAGCGGGCCGCCGCTGCGGCAGGAAACGGCAGCTCCAGAAGCGTACTCCGGTGGCGTGCGGAGTGCGCCCGGACGAAGTCGAGATAGGAATTGTCGTAGGCCCGCTCCATCTCCCGAAGGACGCGTGCGGAGGGCGTCGCCGAGGAGTCCTCGAGCGCGGCGCCGGCGGCCGCCAATGCATCCCGGTGCGCGCTGCCGCGGCGCGCATCGTCGAGGGCCGCGGCGATGGGCTCGCACTCGCGCAGCAGTTCCCCGCCCCACTCGGCCGGCGTCAGTTCTTCCCCGCGCCGGGTCAGCCGCAGCTCCGGGTCGCGGCCGCGCTCGGCGGCGCGGTGCTGGTTGCGGGAGACGGCGGCGATTTCCTCCGGCGTATCCGGCGGGCTCTCGGCAAGCAGGCAATGCAGCAGGAACACGTCGAGAAAATGCATCATCGCGGCCGTGATGCCGACGGGGCAGAAGGGATCGAGATCCAGGCAGCGCACTTCGACGTACTCGACGCCGCGCTCGTTCAACGCGTGCAGCGGCCGCTCGCCCGGGCGGATCGTGCGCTTCGCCCGGATGGTGCCGTAGAACTCGTTCTCGATCTGCAGCAGCGACGTGGCGAGCTGGCGGTAGTCCTGGCCGCAGCGGATACCGATGGCGGCGTACGGCGGATAGGGCTCGGTCAGCGCGTGATAGAGCGAGGAAGCATAGCTCCGCAGGCTGTTGAAGCTCACGGCAAGCGCCGCCTGCGCCTCGCTCTGGTAGCCCAGCGGGCCCATGCGCAGCGAGGTGGCCCCGGGCAGGTACAGCGTGCCGGCTTTGAGCCTTTGCAACCCGTGCCTGCGGCCGGCGACGAACGTATCGCACACCGCCGGGGATGCGCCAAAGAGATAGAGCAGCAGCCAGGAATGGCGCCGGAAGTTGCGGATGAGTGAAAAGTACGCCGCATCCCGGTAGGCGCGCTCCGGGCCGCCGTGCCCGTCGGCCTGCGCGAGCGCCGGCCACGCCGCATCGGGCAGGGAGAAGTTGTAGTGGATGCCGGAAATGGTCTGCATGCGCCGCCCGTAGCGGTGCGACAGGCCGATGCGGTACACCGTCTTTGCGCGGCCGATATTGGAGCTGCCGTAGCGGCCGATGGGAATCCGGTCGTCGGCGGGCAGCTTGCAGGGCATGCTGGCGCACCACAGCATTTCATCGCCGATGTTGCGATAGATGAACTGGTGGGTCCGGGTGAGTTCCTCGAGGCACGCCTCCGCGCTGGTGTGCACGCCGGTGATCAGCTCCAGCTGGGACTCGCTGAAGTCGGTGGTGATGTGCGGATGGGTGAGCGGCGAGCCCAGGCCCGCCGGGTGCGGCGTGTCCGCGAGCGTTGCGTCCGGCCGAACGCGAAGGCTTTCCTTCTCGATGCCGCGCCGGATGTTCCTCAGCATGTCGGGCGCGAACGCGCGCAATCGTTTCTGCATCACGCAGGCGGGGCTGATATCGTGTGCTCGTTGCCGGAAGGATAGCAGGTGAGGGACGTTGCTTCCTCTCGTCGCCCCTTCGCCGCGATCCTGCGCGCGCTCCCGCTGATTAATTGACCTTGGTGCTTGACAATCCACATCGTGGTCCAATAGCCTGAACCTGCTACAACAAAGAGCAAATTTCACCGGAGGATGGATCAACCTGCCGCTGTACGCGCGGGAGCCGGCCCTGCTCCCGCCTCGCCGCAAAGCCCTTGGCTGCTCGAAGTCGAGGATCTGCACGTTCACTTCGTGACGACGCGCGGCGTGGTGCGCGCGGTCGAAGGCATCTCCTACAAGGTGAGGCCGGGTGAAACGGTCGCGCTGGTGGGCGAATCCGGCTGCGGAAAATCGGTCTCCTCGCTCGCCATCATGCGGCTGCTCGCGAAGCCGGCGGGGCGCATCGTCGCGGGCAGGATCCGGTTCCAGGGCCGCGATCTCCTCGAGCTGACGGAAGACGAGATGCGCGAGATCCGCGGGCGCGACATCGCGATGATCTTCCAGGAGCCGATGAGCTCGCTCAATCCCGTGCTCACCATCGGCTTCCAGATCACGGAGCCGCTGCTGATCCACCTCGGCATGACGATGGCGGCGGCGCGCGCGCGCGCGCTGGAGCTGCTCAAGATGGTGGGCATCCCCGACCCCGGGCGCCGGCTCGACCAGTACCCCCACCAGTTCTCGGGAGGCATGCGCCAGGGCGTGATGATCGCGATCGCGCTCTCGTGCAATCCCAGGCTCATCATCGCGGACGAGCCGACGACCGCGCTCGACGTGACGATCCAGGCGCAGATCCTGAAGCTGATGAAGGATCTCTCGCGCGAGCTGGGGGTCGCGCTGGTGATCATCACCCACAACCTGGGAATCGTCGCGCGCTACGCGGACCGCGTGAACGTGATGTACGCCGCGCGCATGGCGGAGCAGGGGGCCGCCCGCGACGTCTTCGCCCGGCCGCTTCATCCCTACACCGCCGGGCTGCTGCGCTCGGTGCCGCGTCTCGACCGGCCGCGCGGCAGGAAGCTCGAGACCATCGAGGGGCTTCCGCCCAACCTCCTCGATCCGCCCGCGGGGTGCCGCTTCGCGCCGCGCTGCCTCGCGAAGCGGGACGCGTGCGTGCAGGCGCTGCCGGAGCTGGTCGCGGTCGAGCCGCACCGCTACTCGGCCTGTATCCGCGCAGCCGAGATGGCCCGGACGGGCCCGGCCGGCCTCGGGCTGCACAGCGCCGACCCGCAGCCGCCCTTGCCCAAGCGGCTCGATGCGGCGAAGCCGCTGCTCGGAGTCCGCGACCTGCGCACCTATTTCGGGGTCAGCGCCGGCATCCGGATGTTCAAGGACGGGCGCCTCGAGGTGCGCGCGGTGGACGGGCTCTCGTTCGAGGTCTATCGCGGCGAAACGCTCGGCCTGGTGGGCGAATCCGGCTGCGGCAAGACCACCGTCGGGCGCACGCTCCTGAGGCTCGAGGAGGCGACCGGCGGCGAGATCGTGTTCGAGGGCGCCAACGTCACGCGCGCGACGGGGCAGCAGCTCAAGGACTACCGGCGCAAGATCCAGGTCATCTTCCAGGATCCGTTCAGCTCGCTCAATCCGCGCATGACGGTCGGGCAGATCATCGCCGAGCCGATGCGGGTGTACCGGCTCGTGCCGGACGCCAGGGCTGCGCGCGGGAAGGCGGCGGAGCTGCTCACCCAGGTGGGTCTCTTCGAATACATGGCGGAGCGCTATCCGCACGAGCTCTCCGGCGGGCAGCGCCAGCGCGTGGGCATCGCGCGCGCGCTGGCGATGCAGCCGTCCTTCATCGTGTGCGACGAGCCGGTCTCGGCGCTCGACGTCTCGATCCAGGCGCAGATCATTAATCTGCTGGAGGCGCTGCAGGAGAAGTACCAACTCACGTTCCTGTTCATCGCGCACGATCTCGCGGTGGTGCGGCACATCTCGGACCGCGTGATCGTGATGTACCTCGGGCGCGTGATGGAGATCGCGGACCGCGATACGCTCTACGCCGACCCGCAGCACCCCTACACCCTGGCGTTGCTCGACGCGGTGCCGATCCCCGACCCCGCGCTCGAGGCGCAGCGTGAATACCGCGTGCTCGGCGGCGAGGTGCCGAGCCCGCTGAACCCCCCGCGCGGCTGCGTGTTCCACACACGCTGCCCGCTGGCGACGGAAGAGTGTAAGATGACCGTTCCCGAGCTCAGGGAAGTGCGTCCCAGGCACTACGCGGCCTGCATCAAGTTATAGAAGCGGTCCGGCTGAAACCGCCGATTAACCCAGCGAAAAGGAGGAGCGAAATGAAACTTTCTGCGTTGTTGTTGAGCGCCGCGGCTTTTGCCGTCGCCGGCGCAATGGCGGCCGAGACGCCGAAGACGGGGGGCGTCCTCAAGTTCGCGGTGAGCGCCGAGCCGCCCAACTTCGATTGCGCCGCGCAAACCTCGTTCGCCTTCATCCATCCGATACGGCCGCACTACAACACGCTGCTCAAGTTCGACACCGCGAACTACCCCGCGATCAAGGGCGACCTCGCGGAGTCGTGGAGCATGTCGAAGGACGGGCTCACCTATACTTTCAAGCTCCGGAAGGGCGTCAAGTTCCACGACGGCTCGACGCTCTCCTCCGAGGACATCAGGGCGACCTACGAGCGGCTGCGCAACCCGCCGCCGGGCGTGCGCTCGGTGCGGCAGGCGAGCTACGCCGATATTGACGCGATCGAGACGCCCGATCCGCTCACCGTGGTGTTCCGGCTCAAGAAGCGCAACGCCGCGATGCTCACCAACTTCGCGAGCCCCTGGGACTGCATTTACAGCGCGGCGAAGCTCAAGCAGGACCCGAAGTTTCCCGAGCGCAACATCATGGGCACCGGGCCTTTCACCTTTGCCGGGTACGTGGCGGGCTCGCACTGGACCGGCCGCCGCTTCGAGAACTACTTCGAGAAGGGCAAGCCGTACCTCAACGGCTACGTCGCGATCTTCATCAGCGGCGCGCCGATGGTAAACGCGCTCGCCGCGGGCGAGGTGCTGACCGAATTCCGCGGCCAGTCGCCGGCCGACCGCGACCGCTTGGTGAAGGCGCTTGGGGACAAGGCCGTGGTGCAGGAAAGCCCCTGGGTGTGCTCGCTGGTGGTCACATTCAACACCAGGAAGAAGCCGTTCGACGACGCGCGCGTGCGCCGGGCGCTGTCGCTCGCGATTGACCGCTGGGGCGGCGCACAGGCGCTCTCGAAGGTCGCGCTGGTGCGGGACGTCGGCGGGCTGCTGCGGCCGGGCTACGATCTCGCGGCGAGCGAGAAGGAGCTTCTCACCTATCCCGGCTTCTCGCGGGACATCAACGCCTCGCGCGCGGAGGCGCGGCGGCTTCTGAAGGAGGCGGGCGTACCCAACCTCTCCTTCGCGCTCACCAACCGCAACGTCGCCATGCCGTACACGCCGGTCGGCGTGTTCCTGATTGACCAGTGGCGACAGATCGGGGTCAACGTCAAGCACGAGCAGCTCGAGACCCGCCTCTACCTCGCCGCGCAGCAGCGCGACAACCCGACGTTCGACGCGGCGCTCGACTTCAACTGCGACTTCATGGACGAGCCGAACCTGCAGCTGCAGAAGTACCTCTCGCGCGACCGCTCGCCGATCAACTACGCCCAGCAGACCGACCGCGTGCTGGACGACCTGTTCGACAAGCAGTCGGGCGAGCTCGACAAGAAGAAGCGCTACGCAATCATCCGCGAGTTCGAGAAGCGGGCGCTGGAGCAGGCCTACACCATCCCGACCATCTGGTGGCACCGCATCATCGTTCAGGACAGGCGGGTGAAGGGCTGGAACATCACGCCCAGCCACTACGTCGGGCAGGACCTCGCCGACGTGTGGCTGGACCAGTGACCCCCTCCCCAGCCCTCCCCCTCATTGAGGGGGAGGGAAGGACCCGAACCAACGAATTAAGAGTCCGTTCCGACCCAACCCTCTCCCTCATCGAGGGGGAGGGAAGGCAGGGGTGATGCTGCGCTTCATCCTCCACCGCACCCTGCTCATGATCCCGACGCTGCTCGGGGTCGCGGTGCTGGTGTTCTTCCTCCTGCGGCTGATGCCGGGCGACCCGGTCGCGACCATGCTGCTGGGGGATGCGGGCGGCGCCAACATCCCGAAAGAGGTGATCGAGGCGGAGCGCGCGCGCCTGGGGCTCGACCAGCCGCTCTATGTGCAGTTCTTCAAGTGGTTCTGGGGCGCGCTGCAGGGCGACTTCGGCTTCTCGATGTGGACCGGCCAGCCGGTCGCCTATGAGATCGCGATCCGGCTCGAGCTTTCGCTCCAGGTCGCGATCATGGCGACCCTCCTCGCGGTGCTGCTCGCGCTGCCGCTCGGCACGCTGTCCGCGATCTTCAAGGACACCTGGATTGACCAGACGATCCGCGTATTTTCGATCGCCGGGCTGGCGGTGCCCTCATTCTGGCTCGGCATGATCATCATCCTGCTGCTGCTCACCTATTTCCAGTGGATCCCCCCGCTCACCTTCACCTCGCTGTGGGAGGACCCGTGGGAGAACCTCTCGCAACTCATCTGGCCGGCGCTCGCGGTGGGCTACCGCTATTCGGCCGTCTCGACGCGCATGATGCGCTCCTCGATCCTGGAGGTGCTGCAGGAGGACTACATCCGCACGGCGCGGGCGAAGGGCGTGTTCGAGAGACTGGTGGTCGCGCGCCACGCGATGAGGAACGCGCTGCTGCCGGTGGTCACGGTGATCGGGCTCGAGTTCGCGTTCCTGATCGGCGGCCTGGTGGTGACCGAGCAGGTGTTCAATCTCAACGGCATCGGCCGGCTCTTCGTGCAGGCCGTGGCGCGCAGCGACTTCACCATGATCCAGGCCCTGGTGCTGCTGGTATCGGTGTTCTTCGTGCTGGTCAATTTCGTGATGGACTTGATGTACGCGTTCCTGGATCCGCGCATCCGCTACCGCTGAGCGAAACGTGAAAGGCAGGCTTCTAAACATGCGCGCGAGCCGCTATTACGGATTTTCCGGGGCGGGAGGCGGCGCCGGCATGAAAGCCTTTCACGTTTCGCTTATTGAAGAACTTCAAGTTGATGCCGGCGTCCGCTGGCGGAGGACATAGTGTCAACCGCTATCAACGCGATTGCCTATAAAGTCCCCAAGCGCCGGCACGCGGTGCTGCTGTTCATGATGCAGCAGCCGCTCGGCGCGGCGGGGCTCGTCGTCATCGTGCTGATGGGGATCTTCGCCGCGCTCGCCCCCTGGGCCGCCCCCTACGACCCGCTGACGGTGGATTACGGCGCGATGCTGGCGCCGCCCTCGGCCGGGCACTGGCTCGGCACCGACTCCTTCGGGCGCGACGTCGCCTCGCGCATCATCTACGGGGCGCGCACCGCGCTCGCGATCGGCTTCATCGCATCGTTCCTGGGCTCCACCCTGGGCGCGGTCATCGGTGTCGCGTCCGCCTACTTCGGCGGCAAGACCGACCTCATCATCCAGGGCGTCATGGACGTGCTGCTGTCGTTCCCCATCATCGTGCTCGCGATCACGGTGGTGGCGGTGCTCGGCAACTATGTGGTGCTCGGCATTGACGTGAATCTCATCGTCGCGATCGCGATCCCGATGTTGCCACGGGTAGAGCGCGTGGTGCGCGCCTCCGCCCTCGCGATCCGCGAGCTGCCCTACGTGGATGCCGCGCGCGCGGCGGGCTATTCGCACACGCGCATCATCTTCCGCCATATCATGCCCAACGTGGTCGCGCCCTACCTCATCCTGCTCACCGCGTTCGTGGCGCAGGCGATCCTCGCGGAGGCCTCGCTGTCGTTTCTCGGTCTGGGCGTGACGGAGCCCACGCCGTCGTGGGGTTTGATGCTGTCGGGGGCCGCGGCGGATTTCTACCAGCAGGCGCCGTGGATGATCGTGTTCCCGGGGATTGCGATCAGCCTCGGCGTGTTCGCCTTCAATCTCTTCGGCGATTCGCTGCGGGACTGGCTCGATCCGAAAATCAAGCTTTGAGCGCCGCTCAAAGCTTGATTCTCGTCAGCCTGTCGCCGCAGCGTGGGCCGCTGGCGACCGGATGAGGCTGCACGTTGCGGCAAAAGAGCACGGTTCGACAGGCTGGAGGTCACGCCTCTCTCGCGTAGCGGCGCACCTTTGCCTCGTCCACCTCGATGCCCAGGCCGGGGCCGGCGGGCAGCTCGACGTGGCCGCCCGCCAAGTTGAGCGGCCTCTTCAGGACGTCGTCCGTGAGGTACTGGCTGGTGAGGCTCACGCCCCAGTCAATCGCGGGCGCCGCGGCGGCGATGTGGGTCATGGCGGCGGCCGCGATGCCGGACTCGACCATCTTGCAGGCGAGGTTGACCTTCATTCCCAGGCTCTCGCAAAGCTGCGCCGCGTTGATCACCGGCCTCATGCCGCCAAGCTTGATGGTCTTCAGGCTGCCGCCCCGGACGCCGGCTTCGTGGTGGCGCCTGAGGTCTTCCATCGAGTGCAGCCCCTCGTCGGCGCCGATCGGGATGCGGCTCGCACGCGCGACCCGTGCCATGCCTTCGAGGTCCCCGGCCGGCACCGGCTGCTCGAAGAAGGCGAGCGTGGTGTCCTCGACCGCACGCACGTAGGCGGCCGCCTGCGCGGCGTTCCAGCCCTGATTCGCGTCGGCGCAGACGAGGAGGCCGCCGTTGCCCAGCGCCTCGCACACCTGGCGCGTGCGGGCCGCGTCCTCGATGGGGTCGCCGACCCCGACTTTGACCTTGAATGCGATGTAGCCCTCGCTCTTGCGCCGGAGCGCCTCCTCGACGTCCGCGGCGGCGCCCTTGCCGGTGCCGACCAGGCGCAGCAGCGCAATGCGGGAGCGCCGCCTGCCGCCGAGCAGCTCGCAGGCGGGCTTGCCGCACGCTTTCCCGAACGCGTCGTGCAGCGCCATCTCGATCGCCGATTTAGCGGCGTGGTTGCCGTAGAGATAGCGGTCGGAACGCTCCATCACTGCCGCGATGTCGTCAGCATCCACGCCCTCGAGCCGCGGCGCCAGATGGCGCACCGCCGCGACCATGCCCTCCAGCGTCTCGCCGGTCATGGTCGGGGCGGAAGCGGCCTCGCCCCAGCCCACGGCGCCGTCCGCGGTTTCGAGCCGCACCAGAACGTTGTTCGCGGCGCGCACTTCCTCGAACGACATTTTGAGCGGTTTCACCATCGGGATGCTCACCCCGATGGCCTCGATGCGCCTTATTTTCATAGTGATGAGTGTCGGGTGACCCCCCCTCCTGCTTCCCCCTTGACAAGGGGGAGGATAGGTGGGGTGTGACGTGGCTGGCGTATAGGTTTTCCTCATGCCTCCCCCTTGACAAGGGGGAGGATAGGTGGGGGTTAGAGCTTGCCGATGGCCTTGATCGCCGCCGCCATGCGCTTGTAGTCGGCGTCGAAGAACCGCCTGAACTCTGGCGCGTCCCGGTAGTCGGGCACGACCTTTACGTTCTCCAGCGCCTGCCTGAAGAGCGGTTCGGCCACCGCCTTGGCGATCAGCTCCCGCATCTTCTTCTGGATCGGCTCCGGAACGGCTGCCGAAGTGAAGAGGCCCACCCACAGGTAGGCTTCCACGTCTTTGTAACCCAGTGACATCAGGGTCGGCACCTCCGGCAGCGCGGGATGGGACTTGGCGCCCAAACTCGCGATCGGGCGCAGCTTACCCGACGGGATATACGGGTACACAGCCGCCACCCCGCCGAGGTTTAGCTGAGCATTCCCGCCCAGCACTTGTGTGATCGCGGGGCCGCCTCCGGTAGTCGGGAGATGCCGCATCTTGAGCCCGGCTGCGCGCAGGAACATCTCCGTCGGCACGTGCTGGATGCCGTACAGACCCGAAGATGAGTAGATGATCTCGTTCGGCTTCGCCTTGGCGAGCGCCACCAGTTCCTTCACCGTTTTCACGGGCAGCGAGGGATGGACGACCATGATCAGGGGATCGGCGGAGAGCAGCGCGAGCAGCGCGATCTGGTCGAGCGAGTAGGGCGACTTGATCCCGTAGAGCTTGTCCTTCTCGAGCGCGAGGTAAAGGTTCGGCGTCGTGACCAGTATCGCGTAGCCGTCGGATTGATTGGCCACGAGCGCCGTGCCGACCGCCGCGGTTCCCCCGGGCCGGTTGACGACCGGGAACGGATTGCCGGTGAGCTTCTCGAGCGTCGCGGAGAGCGGCTGCGCGTGGATCTGGTTCATGCCCCCCGGCGGGTTCGGCACCACGATGGTGACCGGGCGCGCCGGGTAGTCCTGGGCCAGGCCGCCGGAGGCGGCGGCCGAAAGCAACAGCGTTACCAGCAATCTCTTCTTCATGGTTTCCTTCCTCCATTTTAAGAATATGGCCACGGCGTGGCTGCGACCGGCCTGCTTCGGGGAACGTTAGCCCACACCGCGGGGGTTGGCAAGGCGCATCTAAGGGATGAAGGATGAGGGACGGGGGAATACGTCGGAGGACCAGCGTGCGCAGTCAGACTTATACGACGAGCGCGTCGGCAAGCTCCTTGAAGTCGGCTACCACCAGGTCGGGCTGGTACGGCCAGTCGCCGAATGGCCGCTTGCGGCGGTCAACGAAGGCTGCGCGCATGCCGGACGCCTTCGCGCCCACGCAGTCGAAGGCGTGATTGGCCACGAACAGGATTTCCTCCGGCCGGGCGCCCACGATCTCCGCGGCCTTGCGGTAGGTGACGGCGTGAGGCTTGAAGCTGCCCGCCTCGGCGACGGAGATGACGCGGTCGAATTCGAAGCCGAGGTGCGGCTTGATCGCCTCCAGCATGTCGGGGTCGCCATTGGAGAGGATGACGAGGCGGAACTTTTGCCGCAGGCGCGCGAGCGCCTTCACGACATCCGGAAAGGGCCTCAGGCGCTTGATCTCGGCGACCAGCCCGCGCACCTCGTCCTGCGTGTGCGGGATGCCGGCGCGCTCGAGCGTGTAGGCGAGCGAGATGCGGCCGATCTCGCGATAGGGCGTATGCGCCCGGTGCAACAGGGCGTCAATCATCGAGTTCTCGAAATGCGTGCGGCGCCACCAGGTCACGAGGCGCCCGGGCTCGATCGCCGATCCTTTCGCCGCGAGATAATGCGTCACGGCGCGGGTGAGGCCCGCCTGCATGTCCACCACCGTGCCGTAGAGGTCGAACATGCAGATCCTGACTTCGTGCCTGATGGTGTCGCTGGCGGTCATGGGTTTTCCCGTGGAGATTGCTGGGCGGAGCGGGCGCTCGGCACATTGTAGAATAACGTGCCCGTTCAAAGTGTCGAGTGTCGAGTGTCGAGTGTCGAGGAACCGCGGATAGCAGTCGAGCGCGACGGCGCGATCGCCACCGTCACGTTGAGCAATCCCGGGAAGCTCAACGCGCTCACCGTGTCCATGTGGCGGGAGCTGGCGCGGGCGATGAATGCGCTGTCCGCCGAGGACGCCCTTCGGTGCGTGGTGCTGCGCGGGGCGGGCACCGAGGCGTTCGCGGCGGGCGCGGACCTCGCCGAGTTCGCGAAAGTGCGCAACAACGCCGGGCAGGGCAGGGCCTATCATCACGAGTACGTCGGCGGCGCCTTGAAGGCGGTGGGCGAGTGCCGGCACCCGACGGTAGCGATGATCCACGGCCCGTGCGTGGGCGGGGGCCTCGAGCTCGCGTGCATGTGCGACCTGCGCATTGCGGGCGAGTCGGGGCGCTTCGGCGTGCCGATCAACCGGCTCGGCTTCGCCATCGCCTACGACGAGCTCGCCGCGCTGCTGCTGCTCACCGGGCGGGCGGTGGCGCTCGAGATCCTGGTCGAGGGGCGTGTGTGGGAGGCGAAGGAAGCGCTCGCCAAAGGGCTGGTGACGCGGGTCGTTCCCGACGCGAAGCTGGAGGCGGAGGTCCGCGCGACCGCGCAGCGCGTCGCGGAGGGCGCGCCGCTCGTCAACCGCTGGCACAAGCGCTTCGTGCGGCGGCTCGCGCCGCGGCCCGCGCCGCTCACGGAAGCCGACATCGCGGAGAGTTTCGCTTACTTCAGCACGGGGGACTACCGCATCGGCATGGACGCCTTCGCGAACAAGAAAAAACCGAAATTCGTCGGAAAGTGAACCTCCAGACGCAGAGGACGCCATGGACGCGAAGGTGCGCAAAGGTTCATTGATGATGCTGATTTCCTTGGTGTCGGGAGTCTGAGAACATGGCGGGACCGCTGTCGCATATCCGGGTGCTGGATCTCTCGCGCGTGCTCGCCGGGCCATGGTGCGGGCAGAACCTCGCCGACCTCGGCGCCGAGGTGATCAAGATCGAGCGGCCGGAGACCGGCGACGACTCGCGCGCGTTCGGCCCGCCGTGGCTCAAGGGCCGGGACGGCAGGGACACGCGGGAATCGGCCTACTTCGCCTCCGCCAACCGCGGCAAGAAGTCGGTCACCGTCAACCTGTCGAGGCCCGAAGGGCAGGCGATCGTGCGCGAGCTCGCGCGGCAGTCCGACGTCTTCATCGAGAACTACAAGGTCGGCGACCTCGCGCGCTACGGGCTCGGCTACGGCGACCTCGCAAAGATCAACCCGCAGCTCATCTACTGCTCGGTCACCGGCTTCGGCCAGACCGGCCCGTGCCGCGAGCGCCCCGGCTATGACTTCATGATCCAGGGCATGGGCGGCGTGATGAGCCTCACCGGCGAGCGCGACGACCTGCCCGGCGGCGGACCGCAGCGGGTGGGCATCCCGATCGCGGACATCATGACCGGGATGTACGCGACGATCGCGGTCTGCGCGGCGCTCGCACACCGGGAGAAAGGCGGCGCCGGCCAGCACCTCGACCTCGCGCTGCTTGACACCCAGGTCGGGATTCTCGCCAACCAGGGCATGAACTACCTCGCCACCGGCGAGCCCCCGAAGCGGATCGGCAACGCCCACCCCAACATCGTGCCCTACCAGCCGTTCAGGACCAGCGACGGCGACATCATCCTCGCCTGCGGCAACGACAACCTGTTCAGCAAGTTCTGCGAGGTGGCGGGCTGCCGGCACCTCGCGCAGGCCCCGAGCTTCGCCACCAACGCGAAGCGCGTGGAGAACCGCGGGCAGATCGTGCCGCTGCTCGCGGAGATCTTCGCGAAACGCACTACGCGCGAATGGTGCGAGGCGCTGGACGCCGCCGGCGTGCCGAACGGTCCGATCAACGACCTCAAGCAGGTGTTCGAGGAGCCGCAGGTCGTCGCGCGCGGCATGAAGATCGAGCTCGACCACCCGCTCGCGGGCAAGGTGCCGCTCATCGCGAGCCCGATGAAGTTCTCCGGCACGCCCCTCGCGCACGAGCTGCCGCCGCCCACGCTCGGGCAGCACACCGGCGAGGTGTTGCGCGCTCTACTGAAGAAGTCCGATGCGGACATCTCGAAACTCCGTGCCGACGGGGTGATCTAGCAGCCTGTCGGACTTGGTTTCATCAACGGTCGGCGTGGATGCATGGGTAGTCGCTCCGGGAGACGGCTGGGCCGACAGGCTGTGAAGGCATCTATTTCCATTTAGCAGCTTGTCGGAACAGCGAAAGCCCGACAAGCTGCCAGCTCCATGATGAATTTCCACTCGGCTGCGGTGACGGGGGTGATGGAAAGCCGGTTGCCGCGCTGGAGCACCTGCATGTCTTTCAAGGCCTTCTGCCCGCGCAGCTCGGCGAGCCCGAGCACGCGGGTCTTCCTGATGAACTTCACGTCCACGTTGAACCAGCGCGGCGCCGCGCGGGTCGCGCCACGGTCGTAGTACCGGCTCTTCCGGTCGAACTGCGTCTCATCCGGATAGGCGGCCCGGGCGATCTCGATGATGCCGGCGATGCCGGGCTGCTCGCAGCTCGAGTGGCAGAACAGGCCGCGGTCGCCGCGACTCATCTCGTCGCGCATGAAATTGCGCGCCTGGTAGTTGCGCACGCCGGTCCACGCGGTGACTCCGTCGCGTGCCATGTCGTCGATCGAATAAGTAGAGGGCTCGGACTTGAAGAGCCAGTATTTCATGGGCGTGACGAGTGTCGAGTGGCAAAAAAAATGCGGCAAACGCCGCATTTTTTATCGGGACCCCCGCCTGTGCCGTCAGGCCTGGATCTTGAACCAACGGTTCAAGGGCGGTCGCCTTCCGAGCCCATTAGGCGCTTCCACATGGGATGCGCACACCGGAGCTGCTTGAGTCGGCGTCCAGCGTCAACGATGTTGGTCAGAGAATCAAAGACCTTTACGAACACCGCAGGGGAAACTCAGAACAGCTTGCTCTGCTCAGACATCGCCTGATCGAGCACTGTCTCCATCTGATTCATTCTACGCTTTAGTTCCGCGATGTCAAAACCCCCGCCGACCTTGGTGGCGAGCAGCTCGTGCGCGATGTTGAGCGCGGCCATGATGGCGATGCGCTCGAGCCCGACCACCTTGCCGTGGTCGCGAATCTCAGCCATCTTCTTGTTGAGGTAATCCACTGCATCGAGCAGGCCCTTCTGCTCGTTTTCCGGGCAGGCGACGCGAAATTCGCGCCCCATGATGTTGACCTGCAGACCCTTGGGATCCGCGTTCATGCGTCGTCTTCGGGAATCTGATTGAGCAGATTCTCCAGGCGGCTCGCCGCGGTGCTGATTTTTTCGCTGAGCTGCTTGTTGTCGCCCAGGGTGGAGGCGAGCTGCTGGCGCAGCTGCTGGTTGTCGGCGCGCAGGCGCTGGCACAGCTCGACGAACTGATTCAATTTTTGTTCGAGCGACTTCAATTCCGCATCCATCGCCACACTATAGTTTCAAAAATCCTGTTAAGTCAACTGCTAACGTTGTTTTTTGAAGGTTGTTTAGCATAAAGACCGCCCTGGCAAAATCGCCTGCCGGAAAAGGGCAAAAAAGACCCTGGAAACCCGTCCTCGACCCCACGGTTATCCTCGATCCCGGGGAAAACGACGTTTTTCTTTATTTCTTCCGGTGCGTCCACTACAATCGCAGCGTCTGCGCCGGCGTGCTGATCCGTAAGCGCGCGGCGGGCGCAGGCGCGGTACCGGGTGCCCGGCCCTGGTTCACGGGGCGGGTTAAACGGGAAACAGGTGAGGAAATCAGGATCGCCTGATCCTGATTTCCGGAAGCCTGTGCTGCCCCCGCAACGGTGAGCGAGTGTGGGTTCGCCATCACGTCACTGAGCGCTGAGCGCGCTTGGGAAGGCGGCGAATCAGGTTCTCGCAAGCCCGTATACCGGCCCGGACCGCTGGTGGAAATGCCGCGGGGAAGCGGCGCGCCCGTCACCGGTGCTCGTCATCCTCGCGCGTGTTTTCAGGTTGCTTTCTGGCATGCGGCGGGCATGCACGAGGAGAAATCGTGTCACTCAAAGCAGGGACCGCCGCCGTGCTCTCGGCCACGGCGTTCGCGGGATTCGCCGCCGACGAGCCTGTCACCTACGGTCCTCCGGTCGTCGTCACCGCCTCGCGCATTCCGCAGGAGCTGTCCGGGCTGGACCGGAACGTCGTCGTCATCAGCCGCGAGGACATCGCGGCGAGCGGCCAGCTGTCCCTGATCGAGCTACTGCAGGCGCGCGGCGGCGTGGAGGTCTCGGCGAGCGGCGGACTCGGACAGCCGGGCGCGGTATTCATGCGCGGCGCGGAGGCCCGCCACACCCTGGTGCTGATTGACGGGCTGCGCCTCGGCTCGGCCACCGCGGGCGGCACCGCGTTCGAGAACATTCCGCTCAACCAGATCGAGCGCATCGAGATCGTGCCCGGCCCGATGAGCAGCCTCTACGGCCCGGATGCGATCGGCGGGGTGATCCAGATCTTCACCCGCAGCGGAACCGCCGGCGGCAGCGCGAATTTCGGGGCCGGCAGCTTCGGCGCGCGCGCGGTTTCCGCGAGCTACGGCCGTGACCTCGACGATACCCGGTTCACGGTCAGCGTCGGCGCGATCGAGAGCCCCGAGTTCGACGCCACGAAGGCCGCGATTCCGTTTGCCCAGAACAATCCGGACTCCGACCGCTACCGCAACCGGAACTTCTCGGGGCGGATCGCGCAGCGGCTCGGTGCCGGCCAGGAGCTCGGGCTCACCGCGTTCTACAGCGAGGGCACAACGCGTTTCGACGCGGGCACCGCAACCGACGACGTGAACCGGCAGACGCTGCAGGCGGCCTCGGTTTACAGCCGCAACCGCATCGGCGAGGGCTGGAACAGCCTGCTGCGCATCGGGACCTCGCGCGATCACTCTGCGACGGTGGGCGCATTCCCGGGCTTTTTCCGTACCGACCAGAACCAGGCGGTGTGGCAGAACGACGTGCAGCTCGCCCTCGGGACCCTGGTCGCGGGCCTCGAGTATCTCGACCAGCGGGTGGCGAGCGACCCCGCGTTCAAGCAGAGCGGGCGCCTCGTCAAGAGCGCATTCGCGGGCTACCGCGGCGGCTTCGGCGATCACACCGTGCAGCTCAACGCGCGCCGCGACGACAACAGCCAGTTCGGCACGCGCGACACCGGCTCGGTCGGCTACAGCTACCGGCTGGCGCCGGGCGCGCGCATCCGCGCCGCCGCCGGCACGGCGTTCAGGGCGCCGACGTTCAACGATCTTTATTTTCCGGATCAGCCGCCGTTCTTCTTCAGCAATCCGGACCTGCGCCCCGAGCGCTCGCGCAGCCGCGAGATCGGCTTCGACCTTGAGCGGGCGGAGCAGCGCTTTACCGCCACCTACTTCGAGACGCGCATCAGTGACCTCATCACCGTCTTCACCGATCCCGTGACGTTCGTCTCCACGACGCAGAACCTCGATCGCGTGCGCATCGAGGGCCTCGAGCTCGCCTGGCGCGGCACGCTGGCGGGATGGCAGGCCAGGGCGCAAATGACGGTGCAGGATCCGCGTGACGAGGCGACCGGCGCCCAATTGCGCCGGCGGGCGAAACGCTACGGCGTCCTCGGAGCCGACAGGCCGTTTGGCGCCTGGCGCCTCGGCGCGGAGGTGGTGGGCAGCGACGAGCGCTTCGACTCGACCACCGAGGCTCCGAATACCCGGATGCACGGTTACGCTCTCCTCAATCTGCGCGCCGGCTACGCGCTGTCGCGCGAGTGGTCGCTCAACGCCCGCTGGAACAACGTCTTCGACCGCGACTACGAGCTCGTGCAGTTCTACAACACGCCGGGCAGCAATCTCTTCCTGTGGCTCGGCTACCGCCCGCGCTAGGAATTCGCGCGGCTGCACGCCGGCGAATTCCTGCCGGTTGCGCCGCTATCCGGGGCGGCGGCATTTTGCTATCGTTCGCGTGATGCGGACGATGACGGGCCCCGAGCTCTATCTGCGGCTGTTGCGCTACGTCGCGCCGTACTGGCGCATCTTCACGCTCGGCGTCCTCGGCATGGTCGTCACCGCCGCCACCGAGCCCGCGCTGCCCGCGCTGCTGAAACCCCTGCTCGACGGCACCTTCGTGCGCAAGGACCCGCAGGTGATGCGCTGGGTGCCGCTCGCGATCATCGGGCTGTTCGTCGTGCGCGGCCTCGCGACCTATCTCGCGACCTACTCGGTGTCCTGGGTCGGCAACAGGGTGGTGATGGACCTGCGCTCGGAGATGTTCGGGAAGCTGCTCGTGCTGCCGACCGCTTACTACGACGATCGTTCCTCCGGCAACCTGATCTCCAAGCTCACCTACGACGTGCAGCAGGTGATGGCCGCCGCGACCGGCGTGCTCACCATCGCTTTCAAGGACGCCCTCGCCATCGCCGGGCTGCTCGCCTGGATGCTGTGGCTCAACTGGAAGCTCACCCTGCTCGCGCTCGCGATGGCGCCGCTGATCGTGCTGGTGGTGCGGGTGATCAGCGTGCGGCTGCGCAACGCAAGTCGCGACGCCCAGCGCACGATGGGCGACATCACCCAGGTGCTGCAGGAGGCGATCGAGGGGCACAAGGTGGTGAAGCTGTTCGGCGGCCAGCGCTACGAGGCGCAGCGCTTCGAGGCCCAGGCGAACCGCGTGCGCCGCTTCCTGATGCGGCAGGTGTCCGCGATCGCGGCGAGCACGCCCGTCGTCCAGTTCATCGCCGCGGTTGCGCTGGCCGCGATCGTGTACTTCGCGACCGTGCAGTCGGGCGCGGACGAGATCACGGTCGGGGGTTTCGTCTCCTTCGTCACCGCGATGCTGATGCTGACCGCACCGCTCAAGCGCATCACCGATGTCAACGAGCACCTGCAGCGCGGGCTCGCGGCGGCGGAAAGCATCTTCGATCTGCTCGACCAGCAGGCCGAGCCCGACCGCGGCACGGCCGCCATCGGGCGGGCGCGCGGCGAGGTCCGCTTCGAGAACGTGAGCTTCACTTACGGCGACCGCGGGCGGCCCGCGCTCGATTCGGTGAACCTCGCGATCGCGCCGGGCGAGACGGTGGCGCTGGTCGGGCCCTCCGGCGCCGGCAAGACGACGCTCGCGAACCTCGTGCCGCGCTTCTACCATCCCGCCCGCGGGCGCGTGCTGCTCGACGGGCACGACCTGGAGACGCTCACGCTCGCGAGCCTGCGCGCCAACATCGCGCTGGTTTCCCAGGACGTGGTGCTGTTCAACGACACGGTGGCGGCCAACGTCGCCTACGGCGCCATGAACGGCGCGGCGCAGCCGGACATCGTCGCCGCGGCCGAAGCGGCGCACGCCATGGAGTTCATCCGCGACCTGCCGGAAGGACTCGGCACCCTGGTCGGCGAGAACGGCGTGAAGCTCTCCGGCGGGCAGCGCCAGCGGCTCGCGATCGCACGGGCACTGCTCAGGAACGCGCCGGTGCTGGTGCTCGATGAGGCGACCTCCGCGCTCGACACGGAGTCGGAGCGCCACGTACAGGCGGCGCTCGAGGCGCTGATGCGCGGGCGCACCACCCTCGTCATCGCGCACCGCCTCTCCACGGTGGAGAAGGCCGACCGCGTCGTGGTGCTTGACCGCGGGCGCATCGCCGAGACCGGCACCCACCGCGAGCTGCTCGCGCGCGGCGGCATCTACGACAAGCTCTACCGCATCCAGTTCGCGGAGGATTTTGCCGGCGCGGGCGCCGGCAAAATCCTTAACCCAGGGCGAGTACAATGAACCTCCGGTCCACGCTGACGGTGCCGGGAACGCATTTCGGTTTTCCCCGACACGGGGCGGGCGAGGCCGGTATCGCGGCATCGCTTTCGGTCCGCCCTCATGGCCGCGGCTGGCGCCGGCCCTCGAATTCGCACAGGTGTCCGTAGCCGCGGCCATGGCGCACCTCTCCGTCGTCACGCCGGTTTACCGCGCCGAGGGCTGCCTCGAGGAGCTCTATCGCCGGCTGGTCGCCGCGCTCGCGGGAATCACGCAGGACTTCGAGATCATCATGGTCGAGGACTGCGGGGGCGACCGCTCGTGGGAGATCATCATGGAGCTCGCGCGCAAGGACGCGCGCGTGAAGGGCATCCAGTTCAGCCGCAATTTCGGCCAGCACTACGGCATCACCGCCGGCCTCGACCACTGCGACGGCGACTGGGTGGTGGTCATGGACTGCGACCTCCAGGACCGGCCGGAGGATATTCCGCGCCTGTATGCCAAAGCCGGGGAGGGTTACGAGATTGTGATCGCGCGCCGCGGCCGGCGCAGCCACCCGCTGTCGAAGCGGCTCGCCTCGTGGCTGTTCTACAAGCTGTTCAGCTATCTCGCCGACATCGAGTACGACAGCCGGGCGGGGAACTTCCGCATCGTCTCGCGCAAGGTGGTCGCGAGCTTCCGGCAGATGCGCGAGCAGCTGCGCTTCTTCGGCGGGCTCGTGAACTGGATGGGCTTCCCGGCCACCACCGTGGACGTGCAGCACGACGAGCGCTACGCCGGCCCCTCGACCTATACGGCGGCGAAGTTGTGGCGGCTCGCCTCCGACACCATCATCGCCTACTCCGACAAGCCGCTGCGGCTGTCGGTGCGCTTCGGCTTCGTGCTCGCGTTTCTCGCCTTCAGCTACGGCCTCTACATCGTCGCGCGCGCGCTGCTCTACGGCTCGCCGATCACCGGGTGGAGCAGTCTGATCGTCTCCGTTTACTTCATCGGCGGCGTTATCATCGCCATCCTCGGCGTGATCGGCATCTACCTCGGCAAGACCTTCGACGAAGCGAAGAAACGGCCGCTCTACATCGTGCTGCACACCACCTTCGATGGCGGGCGCAAAGCTGATTGAGCGTGTGCCCTGGGACTGCGCGGCGCTCGGCCGCGAGGTCTTCGAGCTCAAGTCCGCTGCGCCGGAGGCGCTCGCGCAGGCGCGGACCCCCGGGCACTACACGGTCAAGGTGGACCCGCTTGCGGACAAGCGCATCCTGCACGAGCACGGCTTCTATTACTGCGACACGCTGGTCGAGCCGTTCTGCGCCGCCGCGCAATTCAAGCCGCTGCCGCATCCCTCGGCGGCATTCCGCCTGGATGGTCCGCTCGAGCCGCTGCTCGCGATCTGCCGCGGCGCGTTCGAGCACGACCGCTTCCACCGCGACTTCAGCATCGAGCGGGCGCGCGCCGACCTGCGCTATGAGAACTGGCTGCGCGCGCTCTACGCCGCGGGCAAGGTCTATGGCTTGCTGTGGGACGCCGGCCTCGCGGGCTTCATCGCGCACGAGCAGGGGAAGCTGGTGCTCCACGCGCTCGACCGGCGCCACCGCGGGTGCGGCATCGCCAAGTACCTGTGGAGCGCGGCGTGCGCCAACCTCGCGCGGCAAGGCGCGCCCGAGCTGACGAGCTCGATCTCGGCTACCAATCTGCCCGCCGTCAACCTATACGCCTCGCTGGGATTCCGCTTCCGCAATCCGCTCGACGTCTATCACCGGGTGATTTCATGAGCTACTTCTACGTCGCTTGCACCGTCCTGCTGACCGTGTACGGGCAGATCGTGATCAAGTGGCAGGTGCTGGCCGCGGGCGCATTCCCGGATTCGCCGTCGGAGAAGGCGCTGTTCCTCGCACGGCTGCTCGTGAATCCCTGGATCATCTCCGCCCTCGCGGCGGCGCTCGCCGCCGCGGTGACGTGGATGGCGGCGATGACGAAGCTCGATCTTTCGCACGCATACCCCTTCCTGAGCAGCGTTTTCGTGCTGGTGCCGATGCTCTCGGTGCTGCTCTTCAGCGAGCCGGTGACGGCGCCGAAGG
>DAIDBG010000270.1 GCA_027310225.1 bacterium
GCGCTGCAGCGTTCCGGTTTGCTTGATGAGGCCCGGGCGGCCAATCGTGGTGGCCAGGTAGCAGACGCCGCCCATTACCGCCTTCTCGCCGACGATCCGCCGCAGGATGTCGTCCTTCTGCACCCCGTTCTGCAGCGACAGCACGCCGGTCTCGGGGCCGACGAGCGGCGCGAGCGCGCGCGCTGCGGCTTCGGTATCCCAGAGCTTGACGGCGAACAGGACGAGAGCAACTGGCGCCAGGGTCGCCGGATCGTCCGTCGCCCGCACCCGGGGAAGATGGAAATTGCCGAGCGGGCTTTCGACCGCGAGCCCGTGCTCGCGCAAGGCGGCAAGGTGCGCGCCGCGGGCCACAAAGGCCACGTCGCACCCCGCCTGGACGAGGCGGGCGCCGATGAAGCCGCCGACACCGCCCGAGCCCATGACCGCGATCTTCATTCTTTCTCCGTGAACTCCGTGGCCTCTGTGGCTGAAGCTTCAGGTGGCGCGCTGGCGCCGCGAGGCGCGGCGATAAAGCTCCCTGAAGGTCCTGCCCTGAGGCGCGGGGAAATCACGACCGTCCGTCCAGCCGCCACCGAACGGCAGCTTGCGTATCCGCTTCTCGGCGCCGCCCATCCGGGCGAGCAGGCGCGCGCCGATCTTCGACAATATCGAATAGACCGCGGGCCGCCGCGCAACCCATCCCCATGCCGCGAGCCCGATGCGCTCGGCCCGGGGCTTGAGCCTGCGCTCGAACTGCTGCTCGCGGAGTTTCCGCATGAGGTCGGGCAGCGGAATTTTCACCGGGCACACCACGCCGCACTGGTTGCACAGGGTCGAGGCGTTGGGCAGGTCGAGCGCGTTCTCGAGGCCGACGTAAGCGGGTGTGAGTATCGAGCCCATCGGCCCCGGGTACACCCAGCCGTAGGCGTGGCCGCCGACGCCCTGGTACACCGGGCAGTGGTTCATGCACGCGCCGCAGCGGATGCAGCGCAGCATCGCCTGCATCTCGCCGCCGATCAGTTGCGTGCGGCCGGCATCCACCAAAATGACGTGGAAGTGCTCCGGGCCATCGCAGTCGTCCGCGCCCTTCACCCCGGTCGTCACCGAAATGTAGTTGGAGATGGTCTGGCCGGTGCCGTGCGGCGGCAGCAGCCGCATGAGCGTGGCGACGTCCTCCAGCGTCGGCACCACCTTCTCGATGCCGGTGATCGCCACGTGCACGCGCGGCAGCGTCGTCACCAGGCGCCCGTTGCCCTCGTTGGTGACGATCAACGTGGAGCCGGTTTCGGCGACCACGAAGTTGGCGCCCGAAATCCCCATGTCGGCGGAAAGAAAGTGTCCGCGCAGCATCTCGCGCGCCTCGCGCGTGAGCTCGCCGATGTCGGTCTTGCGCGGCTTGTGGTGCTTCTCCTCGAAGAGATCCGAGACCTCGTCCCGCGTCTTGTGCACCACCGGCGCCACGATGTGCGAGGGCGGCTCCTTCGCGAGCTGCAGGATGTACTCGCCCAGGTCGGTTTCCACCACCTCGATCCCGGCGGCCTCGAGCGCCTCGTTCAGCGCGCACTCCTCGCTCACCATGGACTTCGACTTGCATGCCTTTTTTACGCCGTGGCGATGCGCGATCTCACACACAATCCGATTCACGTCTTGACGCGTTTCTGCCCAGTGCACGATGGTTCCACGCGCCACGGCATTGCGCTCGAACTCCTCCAGGTACCCGTCGAGATCGGCCAGCGCCCGGTCGCGGATCGCCGCCGCCGCGTCGCGGACCGCCTCGAAGTTGTCCATCTCGCGCACGCGCTCGGCGCGCCCGCGCACGAAGTTGCCCTGCAGCCTCTTCAGCGCGGACTGCAGATTGGGATCCCGCAGCTTCGCGCTGGCGGTCGCCTTGAAATGCATCGAGGTGACTTGCATTAATCGTCCTGACCCGCCAGGACTTCGGCGACGTGCAGCACCTTTGTCTTCATGTCCCCCCGCCTTCGGAGACGGCCTTCAATGTTGAGCATGCAGCCCAGGTCGCCCAGCACCACGGCGTCCGCGCCGCAGGCCGCGATGTTGGCGCACTTGCGCTCGGCGATGTGGGTGGAGATCTCGCCGAACTTGACGGCAAAGGTGCCGCCGAAGCCGCAGCAGGTTTCCGCCTCTTCCATTTCCTTGAGCTTGAGGCCCGGCACCTTCGCGAGCAGCGCGCGCGGCTGCGCTTTCACGCCGAGCTCGCGCAGGCCCGAACACGAATCGTGGTAAGTGATGGTACCGTTGAATGATCCCGGCATGCGATCAAGCCTGACCACGTTGGCGAGAAAGTCGGTCAGCTCATGGGTGCGGGC
>DAIDBG010000297.1 GCA_027310225.1 bacterium
CCGAAATTCCGAGCAAGAAATCTCTCCCCTCCTTTTCAAGGAGGGGAGGCGCGCCAGCGCCGGGGTGGTTGGAGTCGTCGTGAGCCTTTCGCACCACCCCCGCCGCTTCGCAGCGACCCCTCCTCGGCAAGGAGGGGAGCCTGGTTTCGGCGTCCATCGGCGTTCATCCCGTTCCAATGTTCGTTTTCCACGCGTGTCGCGGACCATGAATCATCGGGAGCTAGCGGAGGTCATTGGAACGGGATTCATCGGCGGCAAATTCGCTCTTGATCAGGCTGCCCGTTACCGGGCAGCCTCGTCGAGCACCTCGCGCAGCCTCTCGATCTGCGGCGCGAGGTCCTGTGGATGGTTGCCGACGAAGAAACCCCTGTCGTGGACGATGTTGGCATTTCGTATGTCGCCCACGCAGTCGTAATCGAAATGCTTGATCACGTCGTGCCGCAGGAAATTTCCCCCCGTGATGATGCGATAGCCGATGTCGGCGTCCTTGAGCGCCATCATCACTTTCTTGCGGTCGACGTCAAGTCCTGGATTCAGGATGACCGTGAACGCGAACCAGGAGCTGCGGCCGTTCTCACGCTGGATGACGAAGCGCTCGTCGTGCTCGAAGAGATCCTGGAACAACCGCGCATTGCGCCGGCGCACGGCAATCATCGAATCGAGCTTCTTCAGTTGCTCGACACCGATCGCCCCGGCGAGCTCGAGGGGCCGCGCGTTGTAGCCGGGCAGGATGAAACGGTAGGCCTCGAAGAAATCCTCGTCCCGTTTCTGGTAGATCGGCGTGTCGTCGGGCAAGTCGCGCGTCCATCCGTGCGCCCGCATGGACTTCGCCAGATGGTAGATCTCCGTGTTGTCGGTGACGAGCACGCCGCCTTCCATCGTCGAAATGTGGTGGGAGAAGAACGAGCTGAACGTCCCGATGTCTCCGAACGTCCCGCATGGCCGGCCGTTGAGGGCGGCGCCCATCGATTCGCAGTTGTCCTCGAACAGATACAGCCCGCGCCGGTCGCAAAAGGCCCGCAGCGTGTCGAGCGCGCAAGGGTTGCCTAGTATGCTCACCGCGACCACCATGCGGGTGCGCGGGGTGAGCGCCTGCTCGAGCTGCGAGACGTCCATGTTGAGGGTGTCGAGCTCGACATCCACGAACCTTAGGCGCAGCCCGTACTGCTGCAGGGGATAGTAGGTGGTCGCCCAGGAAATCGCCGGCACGATGACCTCATCGCCCCGCTTCAGGGGGCGATTCTTCACGTAGAACAATGAAGCGACCCCGACCAGGTTGGCGGTCGAGCCGGAGCTCACCATGAGCGCGTGCCTGACGCCGAATTTCTCGCGGAAGGCGTCCTCGAATCGGTTGACGTTCTCGCCCATGGTGAACCGGCCGGATTCGATCACCCGGTGCATGGCGTTGATTTCCTCGCGGCCCCAGGAGCTGCTTGCCAGGTCGTAAAACATCAGTGATTCGTGATTCGTGACGGGTTATTCGCGCAACCGACGGTTGCGCAACCGTCTTCCTTGATTCTCACCATGCCCCTTTCCAGGTTTCCCATGAACCGCTTCACTTGCCGCACATCTCGCGGATCACGCGGCAGATGCGCTCGACGTCGGGATAATAGAATTGCTCCAGCGTGTAGCCGGCCGGTGTCGGTACGTCGGGCAGCCCGATACGGCGCACGGGGCCGCGCAGGTGCTGAAACCACTTCTCGGCGGCGAGGCATCCGATCTCCGCGCAGACACCGCCGATCGCCCACGC
>DAIDBG010000293.1 GCA_027310225.1 bacterium
AATCGGAGGAGGGTGGAGAAGGAGAGGACTTCGAAGACCGTATCGCCGCGGAAATGAAGCGGCGCGGGAAGCTGCCCAACGTGAGCTATTTCGCCTTCACCGCCACGCCCAAGCCCAAGACGCTGGAATTGTTCGGCAGCCCGTGTCCGGACGGCAAGTTCGAGGCGTTTTCCCTTTACAGCATGCGGCAGGCGATCGAGGAGGGGTTCATTCTCGACGTGCTCGACAACTACACGACCCACAAGGTGTATTGGCGTCTGCTGAAGAAGGTCGCTGACGATCCGCATTACGAGCGGGACAAGGCGAATTACCTGCTGCGCTCTTTCGTGGATCTCCACGAGCACGCGATCCGGAAGAAGATCGAAATCATGGTCGAGCACTTCCACGAGCGCAGCGCGGGCCGCATCGGCGGCAAGGCCAAGGCCATGATTGTCACGCGCTCGCGCCTGCACGCCGTGCGCTACAAGCTCGCGCTCGATCAGTACCTGCAAGAGCGGGGCTATGGTTACAGGTCGCTCGTGGCGTTCTCCGGAACGGTGCGGGATGGTGGTGTGGACTACACCGAGTCGAATATGAACGGCATTCCCGAAGCGCAGACGGCGAAAGCCTTCGAGAAGCCGGAATGCCGGTTCCTGGTTGTCGCGAACAAGTTCCAGACCGGCTTCGATCAGCCACTGCTGCACACCATGTACGTGGACAAGAAGCTCGGGGGCGTCAACGCGGTGCAGACGTTGTCACGCCTGAATCGCACCAGCCCTGGCAAGGAAGAAACGGCGGTGCTGGATTTCGCCAACGACGCGGAGGAGATTCGCAAGTCGTTCCAGCCGTACTACGAGAAGACGTTACTCTCCGAGGCGACCGATCCGAATTCCCTCTACGACCTGGAACACCGGTTGCTCTGTTTCCATATCTTCGACAAGTCGGACGTCGACGCCTTCGCGAGCCTGTACTTTTCTCCCAAGACGACCCAGGACCAGCTCTACGCCAGACTAGCCCCCGTCGTGGAGCGATTCGGCGAGCGCAATGCCGACGAGAAGAATGACTTCCGCGCCCAGCTCAAGGATTACGTCCGGCTGTATGCTTTCCTGTCGCAGGTGCTCACGTTTACCGACGCGGATTTGGAGAAGCTCTACGTGTTCGGGCGGCTCCTGCGGCGGATACTCCCGCATGACCGGGAATCGCTGCCACGGGAAATCCAGCAAGCGATAGACATGGAAACCTACCGGATCCAGCAGACCTACAAGGGAAGGATCAAGCTCGAACGGGGCGAAAAGGAGATCACGCCCCGTCCTGATTCGGGCGTCCTGCAGCCGGGAGATACACTGCTCGAACCGCTGTCACGAATCATCCGGGAACTGAATGCCCGCTTCGGCACGGACTTTACGGAGGAAGACAGGGTGTTCATCGAGCAACTGGAGCAGAAACTAGCCGCGGACCTGGCGCTTGCGGCGAGCGTGCGGGTGAACACCCGTGAAAACGCGCGACTTACGTTCGACCACATCGTCGGCGATCGCCTGCAGGACATGATCGAAACCAACTTCGAGTTCTATAAGCGTGTCACGGACGACAAGGAATTTGCCAAGTTCTTCCTCGATTGGTTGTTCGAGCGGTTCGCAAAGAACGTACAACGCACTTGAGCTTGTGCGATGAGTTCGGGTTGTTTCGAGGAAACGCGCCTGCCGTGAATTCTTCTATTGGCGTGTATGTGCGTTCATGTGCGGCTTCATTATTGTTGGCGGCCTTGGCGCCTTGGCGGTTCAATTATTGTTCTTGTTTTTCCTCTGCGTCCATCCTCACCCCCGCCCCTCTCCACCAGTGGAGAGGGGAGGCTCGAGATTCCCCTTCTCCAGCCGGGAGAAGGGGAAGGGATGAGGGGATGGCGTCCTCGGCGGTGAGAGGTTAGGTTTTCAGAAGCCGTAGAGCGCAGCCGGATTCTTGACGAGCACCTGCTCGCGCAACGCTGCGTCGGGGACCCAATCGGCCAGAACGTCCGCAAGTTCGCCGTCGTTGGGCATGACGCCCTTCAGCATCACGTGGGGCCAGTCGGTGCCCCAGATCACGCGCTCGCGGTTCGCTTCCACCAGCGCTTTCGCGAACGGCACGGTGTCAGGGTAGGGCAGCGGCGCGCGGCTGATGCGGTACGGTCCGGTCAGCTTGACCCACGCCTTTCCGCTCTTCATCAGCCGCAGCAACGCCTGGAAGCCGGGCGCTCCCGCCGTCTGGCCGATGTTGAGGTAGCCGAGGTGCCCGAGCACGATGTCCACCGGGAAGCCGGCGAACGTCCGGTCGAGGTCGGGAAACTCGTCCGCGTGCATGAGGAATTCCATGTGCCAGCCGAGCGGCGCGATGCGCCGCGCGAGCGGGCGCAGCGAATCCATCGGCAACGTACCCGGCTTGCGGTCCTTCACGTCAACGATGTTGACGCGCACGCCGCGCACGCCGGCGGCGTCGAGCTTCCTCAGTTTCGCGCCGGAAACGTCCTCGGCGACGACCGCGACGCCGCGCAAGCGGCCGCCCGCCGCGTTCATCGCGTCCAGCATCGCCGAGTTGTCGGTGCCGTAAACGCTCGGCTGCACCAGCACCGCGCGCTCGACGCCGAGGGTGTCGAGCATCGTCAGGTAGTCGGGCAGCAGGCAGTCGGGCGGGGTGTAAACGCGTGCCGGCGAATAGGCGTAGCGCGCGGCGGGACCGAGGATGTGCGCGTGCGTGTCGCAGGAACGGGACGGGAACTTCAGCCGCGGCGCGCGCGGCCCGAAATCAGGCGGTGCACACGGCGGGGCATCCGCCCCGCCCGCCCGCTGCGAGCTCATTGCACTTGCCCGCAGCCATCAGGCGGCGGCCCGGTCGGCGGCGTCGCCGAGGCCGGGCATTTCGAAGTTGAGCTTCTTCAGCCCGTCAATCACGTTCTTCGCCTGAGCCGCCGTCAGTTCGACGAGCGGCGGACGCACCGTCACCCACGCCGGATCGTTGGCGTAGTAGGCGATCACCTGCTTCAGCGCCGGGATCATCACGTACTGTCCGACCGTCTTGCGCACGGCATTGAGCGCTTCCTGCTGCAAATCGGCGTCGGACTTCTTCCATTCCCGGTAGAGCTTCGCGATGGCGGCGGGATTAACGTTGGCGGTGGCCGAGATGCAGCCGGCGCCGCCCGCCTTCATGTTGGCGAGCAGGAACGACTCGCTGCCGGCGAACACGTCGAACCCGCTTTTCGCGAACGCGTCGAGATACTTCCTGGTGTTGGTCCAGTCGCCCGAGCTATCCTTCATGCCGGCGATCGAGGAGGGGTATTTCTTGAGCAGCCGCTCGACGAGACCGGTGGTGATGCCGACGACCGCGACCGGCGGTATGTGGTACAGGTAGATGCGCAGCCGCGCGTCGCCGACGCGCTCGACCACTTCCGCGAAGCTGCGGTAGAGGCCGTCCTCGGATACGTCCTTGTAGTAGAACGGCGGCAGCATCAGCACGCCGGCGCAGCCCGCCTTCACCGCGTGCTCGGTCAACCGCACCGTGTCGGTCAGCGCGCAGCAGCCGGTGCCGGGCATCATGCGCGACGGATCGACGTCGGCGGCGAGCAGCGCGTCGAGGAGCGCGATGCGCTCGTTCACGGAGAGCGAGTTGGCCTCGCTGTTGGTGCCGAACACGGCGAGCCCGCAGTGCTGCGACAGCAGCCAGCGGCAGTGGGCGATGAAGCGCCCGGCGTCGGGAACGAGGTCCTTCCCGAACGGAGTAACGACCGGAGAAAGCACGCCACGGATGCGTTGCGGTTGGTTCATCGAATCCTCCTCGACTTGCGGAAACGGCGCCTGCCCGGAACGGGGCCGGCGGATGAATTCACGAACTCAGAATAGCATACCGGCCTGACGGACCCAAGGCCAGGAC
>DAIDBG010000308.1 GCA_027310225.1 bacterium
GCGGCAGGACCGGTCAACAGGCCGCCTCGGCGCCGTCCGCCCCTACCACAGGGTCGGCTTCGGCTGGCGCCGGCACCGGCGTCACCACGGCGGCGGGAGCCGCGTCCGCCACCGCTCAGGCGCGGGTCCGCGGCAACAGCGCCGCGGCGCATGAGTTCAACCGCCCCGCTTCCGGCATTACGACCGCTGCGGGCGACGCCGTGACGGGGATGGGTGCCGGCACGCGCGTTCAAGGCGCCGCTGGCGGGGCGGGTGCGGTGACGGGGGCCGGCGCGGCGGCGCGCGCCAGCGCCGGCGGTCAGGGGAAAGGCTACGCCAGGTACTGAGTACGCGCTATCCGTCGTACCGCATGCTGTCCGCCTATCTCAACGGCGAGACGGATGGCGGCGAGCCGGCGGCTTCGCGTGCCGTGAACCTGTCGAGATGACGCACACGGGAGAGCGCCGCAGCCGCAGTTGCATGAGGGAAAGAAGATGCGCGTGAAATCCTCTCGGGCGCTCAAGGGCGCGCTGGTGCTGGCCGTGCTGGCCGCGGGATGCACCGCACTGCCGTGGTCGCCGTCCCCGCCGCCCCCCGCCCGCGTCAACCAGTCTGGTTTTTCCGTCGGGTTCAGGCAGGGATACGCCGATGGCTGCGGGAGCGCCGATGCGCGCGGCCAGCGCCGCGACGAGAACCGCTACAAGACCGAGACCGATTACCAGATGGGCTGGAACGACGGCTACAGCGCATGCCAGCGCCGTTAGCGCCGGCATATTCCCTCAGCCTTTGACGCGCGAGATCCGGACGACCTCCGGGATGCGCCGCAGGCCCCGCATGATGCGCGCGAGGTGCAGGCGGTTCGAGACCTGGAGCGTGAAGAACATGTTGGTGTAGCTGCCGCCGTCCTCGGGATCCACCGCGACGTTCTGGATGTTGGAGCCGGCCTCGGCGATTTCCGCCGCCACCTTGGCGAGCACGCCGCGCTGGTTGGCGACGACCAGCTTGATGCTGACTTCGAACGGCTTGCGGGTTTCCGGATCCCACGCGACGTCGAGGATGCGGTCCGGGTCGTGGCGCGCCTTCGCGATCACCGGGCAGTCGTGGGTATGGATCACCATGCCCTGGCCCTTGCTGATGACGCCGATGATCGGGTCGCCGGGGATCGGCTGACAGCACCGGGCGAACTGCACCGCCATCCCCTCCGAGCCGCGGATGACGACCGAGCCCGCCGCGGGCGCATCGTTCGGTCCCGACTCGCCCAGCGAGAGCAGGCGCCGCGCCACCACCGCGGCGAGCCGCTTGCCGAGCCCGACGTCGGCCAGGATCTCCTGGCGCGACTTGGCCCCGGCATCGCGCACGAACTTGTCCCACTGCGCTTCCTTGATCTCCGCGAGCGCCGTGCCGAGAGGGGCCAGCGCCTGGTTGAGCAGCCGCTCGCCGAACTGGGTTGATTCACGGAAGTGCAGGGTCTTGAGGAAGTGCCGGATACGCGAGCGCGCCTTGCCGGTCGCCACGAAGTTGAGCCACATCGGGTTGGGCCTGGCGTGCGCCGCGGTGATGATCTCCACCCGGTCGCCGTTCCTGAGCTCGGTCCTGAGCGGCATCAGCTCCTGGTTGATCTTCACCGCCACGCAGCGGTTGCCGACGTCAGTGTGCACGGCATAGGCG
>DAIDBG010000358.1 GCA_027310225.1 bacterium
GCACACGAGTGTGCAGGGATCCACAATCTCGCCCCCGTCCATCAGCTCGATCAGTTGCTTGCGGCTGAAGAACCGCACTTCGCGATGCCCGATCTCGTTTCCGGACGGATCGCCCGCTCGCGCGCACCCCTCGGCGGCGAACAGCCGCACGCGCGCGTCGAGGACTCCGGGCTCCGGCGCGACCACCCCCAAGTCCCGCAGCGACGCGGCAGCCGCGACCAGTCCGGTTTCCTCGCGCAGCTCTCTCAGCGCGGCTGCGGTCAGCGACTCGGCGGGGTCGACGAATCCGCGAACGACTTCCCAGCAATGGATCCCGAGCGGGTGGCGGAAGATCCGGATCAGCCCGAACCGGTCCTCCTGGACCGGCAGCACGGCCACCCCGCTCACTTTGTCCGCCGTCCGGTGCCGGGGCACGACGCTGAGATAGTCGGTCACTTCGTTGCCGGCCGCGTCCCCGATATGGTCGAGAAAGACCGTGAAAACCGCGTTCCGGCAGACCTGCGTTCTGGACTTCAGGACGATGGGGGCGTCGGGCATGTCGGTCGGGTCTCGCCGGGAACGATGGATAGGGCCGGTTCGAGTGGTCACACGTTTCCGTAACGCGTATTCCGGATCATGGTGAAGCCCTTGATCAGCTCGCGGATGCCGGCGTCGAGCGACACTCCGGGGTGGTATCCCGTCGCCTTGATCTTGGCATTCGACACGATGTAGTTGCGCTGGTCCGGGTCCTTGCCGATCGGGGCCTCGATGAACGTGAAGTCGGCGACCTGCTTCTGGATGACCTCGCACAGATCCCGCTTCGAGACGTTGGCGTCCGACAGACCGACGTTGAAGATCTGGCCGTTGGTCTTCTCGTAGTGGTCTATCCCGTGGAGGAAGGCGCGGGCGACGTCCCGCACGTGGACGTAGTTGCGCTTGAAGCTGGCCTCGAACAGCACGACGAAGCGGTCGTGCACCGCGCGGTAGGTGAAGTCGTTCACCAGCAGGTCGATGCGCATGCGCGGCGACATGCCGAACACGGTGGCGAGGCGGAAGCTGGTGGCATTGGGGTGCTGCATCAGTTCCTTTTCCACCTTGACCTTTTCGATCGCGTAGAGCGAGATCGGGCGCAGCGGCGAGTCCTCGGTGCAGAAGTTCTTCTCGTCGCCGGTGCCATAGGCGCTGTTGGTGGTCGGCATGAGGACGCGCTGGTGCTTGCTCGCGTGCTTGAGCATCATCAGGATCGCGTCGTGGTTGGTGGTGGTGGCGCCGACCGGGTCGCGCGCGCAGAGCGGGGCGCCGACGTAGGCGGCCAGCGGGATGATGATGTCGGCTTTCTTGAGCAGCGGCAACACCACGCTCTCGATGCGCACGTCGCCGCGCACCACCTCGAAGCGGGGATCGTGGCAGACGTGCGCCAGGCTGTTCTGGCCGTACATGAAGTTGTCGAGCACGGTGACCTTGTGCCCGGCGGCGATCAGCTCCGGCACCAGGGTGGAGCCCAGATAGCCGGCGCCGCCGGTGACTAGAATGTTGTGACTCATGCGTTTCGTCCTTCCTTGTCCTGTTGTTCCGTCCGGGTCAACCGCCGAAGACCGCGCGCTCCACGCACTCGCACAGGGAATGGGCGAGCACGATGTGCACTTCCTGTATGGTGCTGGTGGCCGCTCCCGGCGCGACGATGCAATAGTCCGCCAGCGCCTTCGCCGGGCCGCCGTCGCGCCCGCAGAACATGATGCTGGGGACGCCGATGCCGCGGCAGGCCTCGAGCGCTTTCAGTATGTTCGCGGAACGGCCGGAAGTCGTGATCCCGAGGAATGCATCGTTTTTCGCCAGCTTGCCGGTGATCTGGCGCGCGAACACCTGGTCGTAGCCGTAGTCGTTGCCGATCGCGGTGAGCACGGAAGAGTCCACCGTGAGCGCCTCCGCCGGCAACGGCGCGCGGTCGCGCGCGAGCTTGCTCACGAACTCGGCGGCGAGGTGCTGGGCATCGGCCGCCGACCCGCCGTTGCCGGCGATGTAGAGGCGGCCGCCGGCGCGGTAGCGCTCGACGACGGCTTGCGTCGCGCTCGCGAAGAGCGTCACCTGCTCCCCGTCCTGCAGAAGCTGGCGCTTCGCGGCCACCGAGGCCTCGAGGTTCTTCCTGAGCGTGTCAGCGTGATTCAAGTGTCAGCTTCCCTGCGCCCGAGCAGGTCCGCGGCCCTGGCGTAATCTTCCGGAACGCCGATATCGATGAAGCGACCGGCGCACTCGAGGCCGAATATGCGCCGGCCGGCGCGCAGCGCGAAGGGCAGTATATCCTCCTCGAGCGAGACCGGTGAGTCGGGCTTCCACGAGCCGCCCTCCAGCAGCCGGCGCTCCATCAGGTAGACGCCGCCGTTGGCGAGCCCGCCTTTCTCGCCGACGCTGAAGGACCGAATCTCGCCCGCCTCCCAGAGACGGATCCCGGTGTAGCGGCCCCGCTGCGGAGACCGGAACAGGGCGAGCGTTGCGTCCGCCCGACGCGAGGCATGGAACTCGCGCAACGCGGCCAGCGCGACCTCGAAGTAAGTGTCGCCGTTCAACACCAGGAATGGGCCGGCGCCGCTGAGCGCGTCGCGCGCGAGGAGCAGCCCGCCCCCGGTCCCGCACGGCTGTTCTTCCACCGCGTAGGCGATGGCGGCCCCGCGATGGGCCGCGCTGAAGTGGCGTGAGATCGCCTCGTGCTTGTAGCCCACGGACAAAACGAAGCGCGTGACGCCCTGTCCGATCCAGTATTCCAGCAGGTGCTCGAGGAAAGGGCGGCGGCCGACCGGCGCCATCGGCTTGGGCAGGTCGGGAACGACGCCGCGCAGCCGCGTGCCGAGCCCGCCCGCCAGCACTAT
>DAIDBG010000296.1 GCA_027310225.1 bacterium
TCCCCGCCGAAAGAGCTTTACAACCCGAAGGCCTTCTTCACTCACGCGGCATGGCTGGATCAGGCTTGCGCCCATTGTCCAAAATTCCCCACTGCTGCCTCCCGTAGGAGTCTGGACCGTGTCTCAGTTCCAGTGTGGCTGGTCGTCCTCTCAGACCAGCTACGGATCGTCGCCTTGGTGGGCCGTTACCCCGCCAACTAGCTAATCCGACATCGGCCGCTCCAATAGCGCGAGGCCCTCAGTTTCCCTTGGATCCCCCGCTTTCATCCGTAGATCGTATGCGGTATTAGCCAGTCTTTCGACTGGTTATCCCCCACTACTGGGCACGTTCCGATGTGTTACTCACCCGTTCGCCGCTCGCCGCCAGGGTTGCCCCCGCGCTGCCGCTCGACTTGCATGTGTAAGGCATGCCGCCAGCGTTCAATCTGAGCCAGGATCAAACTCTTCAGTTTAATCACTGCAAAGTATTAACTCGCTTGACGTATGTTGCGTCGTGCGAGCACTTCGGTTGCTTGAGATTCCGCGCACGCAAACGCGCCGCGGGCCCTCGCAGACCACGTGCCCACACTTATCGGCTGTAGATTTTTAAAGAGCGTTTCCTGAGTGGCTGTTGCAGAATTTCTGCGACAGCCCAAACTCAGAGGAGCATGGAGGGACGTATCCTCTCATCTCCGGAATTTGGTAGCGGGGATAGGATTTGAACCTATGACCTTCGGGTTATGAGCCCGACGAGCTGCCAGACTGCTCCACCCCGCGCCAGAAGACTTGGAATTATAGCCGGGATGGCTAAGTCAAGTCAAACCATTTTCAACTGCTTTTCAACGACCTGTGTCCGGGACGCCGCCGGGCGCAGGGCGCCCGGCGGCAACCTCTGCTGGGACCGGGGGAAATCGCGTTCAGCGTTCCACCGCTTGCACCACCCGGTGGCGCCGGAAAAAGCCGATCAGGCGTTCCATGCTGACGTAGAACGTCGGCGTCACGTAGAGCGTCAGCATCTGTGAGAACACCAGTCCTCCTACCACCGCAATGCCGAGCGGCTGGCGCATTTCGGAGCCGGTCCCGGTGCCGATCGCCAACGGCAGCGTCGCAAAAATCGCCGCCATCGTCGTCATCATGATCGGACGGAAACGTATCAGACAGGCCTCGATGATTGCCTCCTTTGCGGAAAGCTTCTTTTCGCGCTGCAGCTGCAACGCAAAATCCACCATCATGATGCCGTTCTTCTTGACGAGGCCCACCAGAAGGATGATGCCCACAAAGCTGAAGATATTGAGTTCCCTGCCGAACAGCAGCAGCATCAGCAGCGCCCCGAACCCCGCGAATGGCAGCGCGGTCAGAATCGTGATCGGGTGCGCATAATGCTCGTAGAGGATCGCCAGCACCATATAGATCACCAGGATCGTGATCAACAACAGTATCGGCAAAGTGCGGAACGCGTCCTGGAACGCCTTGGCGCTGCCCGCCATCGTCGAGGATACGCCGCTGGGCAGCGTCTCGCGCGCAATCTCCTCTACACGAGCAACGGCGTCACCGATGGAAACGCTCGGCGCCACGTTGAAAGACAGGATCACGGAAGGCAGCTGCCCGTAGCGGTTCACCGACACCGGCCCTACGCCCATATTGATGTCAGCCACGGCGTAAATCGGTACCATTCTTCCGCTGCTGGACTGGACGTAAAGCGAGCGCAACGCATTGATGTCCCGCTGAAAACGTGGGTCCAGCTCAAGGAGCACGAAGTACTGGTCGGTTGCCCGATACAGCGTACTGATCTGGCGTCCGCCATACGCGTTATAGAGGGTGGTTTCGATCTGCTGCGGCGATACGCCGAGAGCAGCCGCGCGATCCCGAAGAATACGGATCTGAATTTCGGGATTGCGCAGCTCCAGGCTGGTGCTGACTTCCCGGAGAAAGTCGGATTCGCGCAGTCTCGCCTCCAGCGCCTGTGCTGAAGCGTAGAGCGTCCCGAGATCAGTCCCCTGGACCACCATCTGGTAATCGGCGTTACCGATGAGCCCTCCAATATTGACCGATGGCGGATTATTCATGAACACCCTCAATCCCTGCGCTCCGCCTGCAAACGAACGCCGCAATTCCTGAATCACCTGGTCGGCACCAAGCTTGCGCTCATTGCGTGGCTTCAGGCGGACGATGATCCGGCCTACGTTGTCCCCCACGATGCCGCCCGTACCCTGCCCCGCCGTGGACATTACGGCCTCCACATCGGGGTGCTTCTGAACGATGGCTGAAACCGCCGTCTGCCGCCGCTCGAGTTCGGAGAACGTAATTCCTTCCGGCGCCCGTGTGTTCCCGAAAATGACGCCGGTGTCCTGCCGCGGTATGAATCCCTGTGGAACCATCTTGTAAATAACGCCCGTCAGCACCAGAAATGCGACCAAACCGGCGAGCATCAAGCCGCGGTGCTCCATGGTCCAACGCAGCGTCGTCCCGTAGAAATCCCGCGCCACGTCGAACACCCGTTCGAAGAACTGGTAAACGCGGCCATGGTCGTGGGTCGGCTTCAGCAACAGGCTGCACATCATCGGAGTCATGGAAAGTGCGATGGCCCCGGATATCAGCACCGCCACGCCGACCGTAACGGCAAACTCGCGGAACAGCCGTCCGAGCACTCCCTGCATGAAAAGAATCGGTATGAACACTGCGGAGAGCGAGATCGTCATCGAGAGCACGGTAAACGCGATCTCCTTCGACCCGTCCAGCGCCGCGCGCCACCGGTCCTTGCCCATCTCCATGTGGCGCGTGATGTTCTCCAGCACCACGATGGCATCGTCCACCACGAAACCAATCGCCAAGATGATCGCCATCAACGACAGGTTGTTGAGGCTGAATCCGAGCAGGTACATCGCGCCGAACGTGCCGATGACCGAGGTCGGGAGCACCAGCGCCGTGATCAGCGTGGACCTGGCGTTTCGCAAGAACGCAAGTATGACCAGCACCACCAGCACGATCGAGAGCATGAGGGTGAAATCCACCTCGTTGATCGAGGACTGGATGAATTCCGACCGGTCGTTGACGACGTTGAAGCGAACGCCGGGAGGCGCTTCGCGCTCGATCTCCGGAAACAGCGCGCGGAGCTTGCCGACGACCTCGACCGTATTGGCGCCGGGCTGGCGGTAAATCGCGATCAGTATCGCGCGATCCTGATTGAGCCAGCTCTTTACCTTCAGGTTTTCGATGCTGTCCTCGGCGCGCCCGATGTCCGACAGCCGCACCGGCATGCCGTCCTGGTAGGCGACGATGAGGTTGTTGAAGTTTTCCGCACGCTCGAGCTTTCCGGACGATTTTACGGTGAAGTTGCGTGCGGCGCCCTGCAGCACGCCGGACGGCAGGTTGCTGTTGGCGTTCTGGATGGCGCTGACCACCCGGTCCAGACCCAGCCCGCGCTTGGACAGGGCCTCGGGATCCAGATACACGCGCACTGCGAATTTCTGCGAGCCGAATACCACGACTTGCGCGACCCCGTTCACCATCGAAAGGCGCTGTGCGACCTGCGTGTTCGCGAAGTCGTCGAGCTGCTGCAGCGGCAATGTCTGCGCGCTCAGCGCAAGGAACACGATCGGCGCGGCCGCCGGATTGACCTTGTGCAGCGTGGGCGGGTCAATATCGTCCGGCAGCCGGCGCATGACCTGCGAAATGGCGGTCTGCACGTCCTGGGCCGCCGAATCGATGTCGCGCTCCAGGCTGAATTGCAGGGTGATGCGCGTCCTTCCCGTCGTATTGACCGAACTCATGGTGTCAACGCCGGCGATCTGGCTGAATTGCCGCTCGAGCGGGGTGGCGACGGTCGAGGCCATCACTTCGGGGTTGGCGCCTCTCAGCTCGGCGTTGACCACGATGGTCGGAAAATCAACGTTGGGTAACTCGCTCACCGGCAGCGTCCGGAAAGCGATCAGGCCGAAGATGACAATAGCCGCAACCAGGACCGTCGTCGCGACCGGTCGCTCGATAAAAATCCTGGACAGGTTCATGGCAATCAACCCTCCGTCTTGCCTTCGACCTTGTTGCCGGATTTGCCCTTCTTCCCTTTTTCGTTTCCTTTTTCCGCGCCCCCCCTGCCTGCCGCGCCGGCCACCCTCACGGTTGCGCCCGGCTGCAGGGCTTGCGGGATCTCCGTGATTACCTGGTCGCCGGGCTTGATGCCTTCGGTGATGACCACCTCGCCGCCGATCTGACGCGCTACCCGCACCGGCTGCACCTGAACCTGGCCCTCCTGATTGATGAGATAGACGAAAGGCCCTTCCTGACCCGGCTGCACCGCGGCCTCCGGCACCACGACCGCCTCCGGTTCGATCTTCAGCACGATGCGCACGTTGGTGAACTGTCCCGGCCACAGGACTTCGCTCCGGTTCTGCACGCGGGTCTTCAGCACCACCGTGCCGGTTTGCGGCGTGATCGTGTTGTCGATGAACACGAGCTTGCCTTCGGCGGCGGTCGGCCCGCTCCGGTCCGGGAGAATCTCGATGCGCATGTCCTTCTCGTTCTGGTAGCGGCGGATTTCCTCCAACTGTCGCTCCGGAATGCTGAACGAAACCAGGATCGGGGCCGTGCTGTTGATGGTGACCAGCGGCGCGCCTCCGCTCCCCGCGCCCGCAGCGACGAGATTGCCCGGCTTGACCGAGAGTGCGCCCGTGCGTCCCGCAATGGGAGCGCGTATGCGCGTGAACTCGAGCTGGATGCGCGCCTGCTCCAGTAGCGCGCGGTCGGCGGCGACAGTGGCCTCCAGAGACTTGGTCGAAGTCACTGCAACATCGAACTCCTGTTGCGTAATGAATTCGCGCTTGAGCAGGGGCTCGAGCCGGTCCCGCTGTACGCGCGCGTTTTCGAGCTGCGCCTGATCGCGCGCAAGCTGCGCCTGCGCCTGGTTGTACGACGCCTGAAACGTCCGGGGATCGATCTCGAACAGCAATTGACCGGCCTGGACCTTGTCGCCTTCCTTGAACAAGACCGACTGCAGCACGCCCGACACCTGCGCCCGGATCTGGACGCTGTTCTCGGGCTCCACCGTGCCAACGGCTTCGATCAGCACAGGCATGGGTTTCACGATCGCAGCCGCGGCTTTTACGACCAGCGCTTCGCCGCCCTTCGTCCCCCTGGCACCCTTGCCTACCGCGGCGTTGGCGCCGCTGCCCTGCTGCTGCCACCACCACCAGCCGCCGTAAACGCCCGCACCGACGGCGATAAACACCGCTGCCATGAGGAATCTTTTCATCGTGTCTGCACCGGATAGGTTGTGTCGTCGCTGGCGCCGATCGCGTAATTCAAGCGGGCGACAGCCGTAAACCAATCGAGGTACGACTGGATCCTCTGGACCCGGGCGTTCGATTCATCAACCTGGGCGGTGATCAGGTCGAGCAACGAACCGAAGCCCGCCTGATAACGCGCCAGGGTGGCCTCCGCCGTCTGTTGCGCCGCCCGGAGCTGCACTTCGGTCGTGCTCACACCGCTTGCGGCCGTCTGCACGTCGTAATAGGACTGCCACACTTCGAGTTCCGTCTGCCGGTAGAGCGCATCCCGTGCCGCCTCCGCTTGCGCCGCCCTCGCCTCGGCCTGCCGCACGGTGTAAGTGTGATTGAAGCCGGTGAAGAGGGGTATGCTCAAACCGAGCGCGATGCTGTTGGTTTGGGTAAAAGGACGGTCTTGCACGAAAAAGGTCCGGCCCGTCGAGGCATTTACAGTGATGGCGGGCAATCCCTCATTGGCCGCGGCGTCGGCCTGGGCGCGCGCCGCGCGCGCTTGCGCCTCGGCCGCTATCAGGTCAGGGCGGCTCGCCTTGGCCCGGGCGAGGATGTCCTTCAATGACTCCCCGACCTCACGCAGGGACGGCTCCTGTTCGATGGTCCGGACCTTCAGCGTCGCGTCCACGGGCAGCCCCACCGCCGAAGCAAGCTGACCGCGCGCCTTTTCCAGCCCGCCCCGGCTGCGGGTCAAATTGAGCTGCGCCTGCGCAACCTGGGTCTCGGCGCGATAGACATCGGCCACCGTGGCGAGCCCCGCCTCGCGGCGGCGTTGCGTTGCATCCAGGGAAGTCCTCACGCTTTTCAGGAACAACTCGTTCGAACGCACCAGCTGTTCGGTTCCCAGCAACCCGTAATAAGCCTGTTCCACCTGCAGCACGACATCCTGCAACACGCGGTTCTGGGTCAAAGCCGCCGCCAGCGCCTGGTACTCGGCGGCCTTGATCTGGCTGGCCTGCACGCCGAAGTCATACAACAAGTAAGTCAGCGTGACCGTAGGGCCATAACGCGTCAGCCAGGCAATCTGATTACCGGACTGCCCGCCCTGCTCGCCGCGCTGCAAATTGATCGTGCCGGTGATCTGCGGCAGCGATCCGGCCTTTTCGATGCCCATGCCCGCAGCGGCCGCGCGTGCGCCGTACCAGGCTTGCCTCGTCTTGGGATTGTTCTGGAGCGCCACCTCCGTCAATTCCGGCAGAGACAGCGGCTGATCCGGAACCGGGATACGCGCACCGGGGACCGCAGCCATCTCCGGCAACGGCGCCGCTGACCGCCACCGGACGCCGGGCGCCGGCGACAAGTAACGCTCCGTGACGAACGGATCCCGATTTTCTGCGGCGGGTGCGGCGATGACGGAAAGAAACAACCCCGCCACCCCCAGCAGCAATGCTGGAGTCCGCTTCAGGCGCTCCGTATGCAGGCCCAGAATAAGCCCCCTCCAAAGAACCCGTAGATAACCGCTGTTGCCGGGTCCTCCGAATGGTTCTTATACCGGCGCTTCTTCCTTAGCGGAAAATCGTGAGCCGGGGAATCATAGCACACTGTTTTTCCAGCGCTAGTCCCGCAGTCGGGGTTGATTCCCCGGCTCCACGCAGCGCCCCAATCGAAGAATCTTATCCGGCAATAAAATTAATACATTAAGTGCCCGCCGGAGGCGTGCTAACCTCTTGCCCTTATTAAAAAAGACCACTGCCCCCGGCAAAATCCGTCGTGCCCAAGCTGGTCAATCCCCACGGAGGTGGAAGGCTCAAGCCGTTGCTGCTGGACGGTGCCGCTCTTGCCGCAGAAAGGCAGCGGGCCCGATCCATGCCCAGCGTCGCCGTGAGCTCCCGCGAGAAGGGCGACCTCATCATGCTCGGCATCGGGGGCTTCACCCCGCTCGATGGCTTCATGACGCATGCGGACTGGGAGGGGGTCTGCGACGGCATGAGGATGGCGAACGGCCTGTTCTGGCCGATCCCGATCACCCTTTCGACCAACGAAGCCTCCGCTGCCACCTTCCACACCGGGAAGGACGTGGCCCTCGTTGACTCCGACAATGGCGAGATCCTCGCCACGATGAAGGTCACGGAGAAGTACAAGATCAACAAGGCGCACGAGTGCGCAACGGTGTTCCGGACCACGGACACCGAGCATCCCGGCGTCAGGATGGTCATGCAGCAAGGCGACGTAAACCTGGCCGGCCCGGTGAAGGTGCTCTCCGACGGGGGGTTCAAGGCGCGTTACCGCGAACTCTTCCTGACCCCGGCCGAGACGCGCGCCAAGTTCGAGTTGCTCGGCTGGGCGAAGGTGGCGGCGTTCCAGACCCGCAACCCGATGCACCGCTCGCACGAGTACCTCGCCAAGGTGGCGATCGAGAGTTGCGATGGCGTGCTGGTGCATTCGCTGCTCGGCAATCTCAAGCCCGGAGACATTCCGGCCGAGGTACGCACCAAGGCGATTTCCCTCCTCATCGAGAAGTATTTCGTGCCGAATACGGTGGTGCAGGCGGGCTATCCGCTCGACATGCGCTATGCCGGCCCGCGCGAGGCGCTGCTGCACGCGGTGTTTCGTCAGAACTACGGCTGCGCGTATCAGATCCTCGGCCGTGACCACGCCGGCGTCGGCAATTACTACGGACCGTTCGACGCACACAGGATTTTCGACGAGATCCCGAAGGACGCGCTGGAAATCCAGCCGATGAAGATTGACTGGACGTTCTGGTGCTACACCTGCGGCGGCATGGCTTCGGCGCGTACCTGCCCGCACGGCGACAAGGAGCGTCTTCTGGTTTCCGGCACCAAGCTGCGCAAATGGCTGTCCGAGGGCGACCCGGTTCCGGCGGAGTTCAGCCGCCCCGAGGTGCTCGATATCCTGCGCGAGTACTACGCCGGGCTGGACGCGCACGAAAAGGTCGAGGTCAAGCTGTCCGGCCATTCCGCGCGCTGACGGCGCCGCCGTGTCGGGCGACCTGCACCATGAAAAAAGCCGCCTTCGCAGGCGGCTTTTTCGTGAGCCCCGGTCTGCAAGGTCAGTCGATGATGTGGTAGACCGGCGCCTTCTCCATTTCCCACTTGCCGGTATTCCGGTCGTAGCGGGACAGGGTGAAGCAATGCCAGTTCTCATCATCCAGCTTCATATGATCGCCCCGATAGTAATACCCCGGCCACCGCGTTTCTTCGCGGAACAGCGTGTGATGGGTCACGGACTCCGAGGCTAGGAGCCGGTGGTGCAGTTCCCACGCACGCTGAAGCTGGTGAAGATCTTCGGCGCCCATGTTGTTCATGTCTTCCTTCAGCATGGTGAGCAACTCGAGTCCGCGGTTGAGCAGCACGCCGTTGGTCATGTAGTTGGTGCTGATGCCGCCGACGTATTCGTCCATGATCTTCTCCAGGCGCTGAAGACCGTGGATCGGGAGGAGGTAGCTCGGCGACACGGTCCCGGCCACGATCTCGTTGCGGCCGACCCGGTAGTTCTCCAGCGGCTGGAAGATCAGCTTTTCGAAGTCCCGGTATTCCTGTTCGCTGACCTGGGGCTGGGCCTTCCCCTTCTCGTTCACGTACTTGACCGCCGCCTTGCCGGCGATCCGGCCTTCCGTGAACGACCCTGACGAGAACTTGTGGGCGGTGCCGCCGATGGTGTCGCCGGCGCCGAACAGCCCTTCGACCGTCATCATCCGGTTGTATCCCCACTGATATTCCGCGGGGGCGTAGTCTTCCGGTCCGCTGGCCCATGCGCCGGAACAGGTGGCGTGAGAGCCCATGACATAAGGCTCGGACGTGGTCAGCTCCGGGTTGACGTGCTTGGGGTCAATGTTCTGCGACGCCCAGACGACCGCCTGACCGATCGTCATGCCGAGGAAGTTCTCCCAGCCGACGGTCTCCTTGTGGGGATCCTGGAAGGCCTCCTTGGTCACCATGCGGATGGGACCGCGGCCGGCGGCGACCTCTTTCAGGAGGGCGTGGTTGCGGAGGCAGGTCGGCACCGGGTGATGGTCGACGTAGTCGCCCACCAAAGTCTTGGTGTCCTCGTACCACCGCTTCTCGTACTCCTCGCCGTAGCCGTTCTCCGTGTACGTCTTGAGGTGCAGGAAGTAGGCGCCGACCGGACCGTAGCCGTCCTTGAAGCGGGTGAGGACGATGCGGTTCTCCATCTGCGTCATCTTGGCGCCGACCTGGATCGGCAAAGCGTAGGCGGACGCGCTGCTCCAGGGCGCGTACCAGGTCCGTCCCATGCCTTCGCCCACGGCGCGCGGCTTGAAGATGTGCGACGCGCCGCCGGCGGCGACGATGACGGCCTTCGCGCGGAACACGTGGAAATCACCCGTGCGGACGTTGAACCCCACCGCACCGGCCACCCGGTTGGGCTTGGCTGCGTCCATCAACAGGTGGGTGACCATGATCCGGTTGTAGACCTCGGTCGCGGCCTTGCGCGCCGCTTCGGCGACGATCGGCTTGTAGCTCTCGCCGTGGATCATGATCTGCCACTTGCCTTCGCGCTGGTACCGTCCGGTCTTGGGGTCGCGCATCATCGGCAGGCCCCATTCCTCGAACTTGTGCACCGTGCCGTCCACATGCCGCGCGATGTCGTAGCCCAGATCCTCGCGCACCAGCCCCATGAGGTCGTTGCGCGCGTAGCGGACATGGTCCTCGGGCTGGTTCTCGCCCCATTGCATGCCCATGTAGCAGTTGATGGCGTAGAGACCCTGCGCGACCGCGCCGCTGCGCTCGATGTTCGCCTTCTCGACGCAGACGATCTTTAGGTCGCGTCCCCAGTACCTGGACTCGTAGGTCGCCCCGCAGCCGGCCATGCCGCCGCCCACGACGAGGATGTCCGCGTCAACGAAAACCGTCTTCCTGCCTCCAAAAAGTCCCATCAGACGACTCCCTGCTTGAGTTGATCCGGCCGCAACGCGGGCAATCCCCCTTTGATGTTGAGCGAGTCCGGTTCGTGTGCGAGTTCCTGCCTGGCGAAATCCTCGGGGCGAGGCGCAGCGTACTCGCCGGGCCCTTTGAGCGAACCCCAGGGCGTCGTGCGGATCGGAGACACGAAGTTCTTCTCGCGGCCGTCGCGGAACTTGAGCCGCCACGAAATAGTCCCCTTGGCCTCCTCCCGGAGCGCCCGGACACTGTGGCCCAAGGGGGCGAAGTCGGCATAACCGCGGGCATCGATGGCGTTTTGCGGACAGGCCTTCACGCAGGAGTAGCACTCCCAGCACATATTCGGCTCGATGTTGTAGGCACGCCGATAGGTCTTATCGATGTGCATGATGTCGGACGGGCAGATATCGACACAATGTCCGCAACCGTCGCACCGGGTCATATAAACGAATGTTGGCATGGCTTTCGTTGTCTCCCGAAATGAAGGCCGATGATGGGCTGATCAGTAGTGCCGGGGCTGCTCGCGCGCGCTGCCGAACTGCGCGGGCTTGTCGGCGGGCGCGGGCAGATTGCTCCTGGAGCCGATCGCGTAGGAAACCCTTTTCTCGAAGGCCGCCGCGGGCTTGAAGAACATGTGAGCGAACTTGGACCACGGCACCGATCCGAACAGCACCGTCGTGGCAATGATGTACAAGCCGAAGAACACGGTGGCCCCGGAACCGCCCTTCGCTTGCAGGAAGGCCCAGATCAGGCCGAGCGTCACGCTCGCGAGAAGCGAGAGGATGAACAGATCCGCGCGCATGATGCGCAGCGGCGAATTGCCCTCAGCGGCGACATCAACCCGGATGAAGAACCAGAACCAGTATCCGCCGAGGCAGATCATCAAACCGCCGATCCACCACAGCAGCGGCAGGATGGCGGGCGTCGGCGTCGCAGGCGTCGGGTAGCCGAACACCATGACGGCGGTGGTGATCACGTAGATCACGAAGCCGTACATGGTCAGCAAATGGGCGAGCCGGCGACGCGGGTTGCAGAATTCCCCGGATGCCAGGACGTCGACGAGGCCGGTCTGGATGGCGAGCGACACCAATTCGCCGCCACCGATTTGCTTGGCCCCTTTGCTTTTCGATTTCCGCCAATTATCGAAAAAATACCTGGCGCTCCCTTTGTGTACGATGTCGAATAGCGTCCCTGCCGCAACCAGGACGATCATGATGACGACATAGGTCTGTATGACGACGGGCGATAGGAACGCCGAAAGCTCGGCAAACGGATTGCTGGTGAACATCATGGCCCCCTCTCTACCGCGCTGATTCTAAACGCGCAGGGAGCGGCGCACGCGAAAAAAAGATTATGTAGCCATAGAAAATACTTATTGATAACTGCGTAAATAATGTCCTATACTGTGGCCTGGAGGTGCACCATGAGGCCCACCGGAAGCCCACAGGAGTTGGAGCGCCGACGTGTGCGAGCGCTGGCCTTGCTC
>DAIDBG010000301.1 GCA_027310225.1 bacterium
CTGTTGTATAGGCCGTTGTAGTTGGTCAGCGTGTTGTTCAGCGTGCCGCCGGCGCTGTTGGTCAGGCTGCCGTCATTGCGCAGGTAATTGTAGTTGTTCAGCGTGCCGCTGTTGGTGAGGGTCGCCCCCGAAAAGTTGTTCAGCGTGCCGCTGTTGTTCAGCGTCCCGCCGGCGTTGTTGGTCAGGCCGCCGTAATTGCGCAGATCACTGTAGTTGTTCAGCGTGCCGCCGGCGTTGTTGGTCAGGCTGCCGTCATTGCGCAGGTAATTGTAGTTATTCAGCGTGCCGCTATTGGTGAGCGTCGCCCCTGAAAAGTTGTATAGGCGGTTGTAGTTGTTCAGCGTGCCGCCGGCGTTGTTGGTCAGGCTGCCGTAATTGCGCAGGTAACTGTTGTTGTTCAGCGTGCCGCTGTTGGTGAGCGTCGCGCCTGACAAATTGCGCAGTAGGAAGTCGTTGTTCAGCGTCCCGCCGGCGGCATTGGTCAGGCTGCCGTAATTGCGCAGCAAATTGTTATTGTTCAGCGTGCCACTGTTGGTGAGTGTCCCGTCCGAAAATAGGACAAAGCTGTTGTTCAGCGTCCCGCCGGCGTTGATGTTCAAGTTGCCGGAATTGTTCAGCTCGCCGGAAGGATTGTTATCCAGCGTGAAACTGCTGGTGTTGAGCGTGCCGGTGTTGGTGATGGCGCACACAACGGCGTTGGTGTCGTTTGCGCTGAGGGTGACGGTGGTGGTGATTGGGCAAGCGATTTGTGCATGGGCCGGGGCCATGGCCGAGCCGGCGCCGATGGCGAAGGCGAGCTGGACTGCAACAACGATGCGCCTGCGCTTGAACCCGGCGCGGTTCGAGCCGCGCCGCTTTGTCGGCCGTTTCATTTCAGATCCCCCCTGGTATTGCTTGTGCTTGTTTTAGCTCTTTGCACGCGTCATGAACACCCGCCGCTCGAACAGGTGCACGTCCTGCTCGTTCTCGAAGTCCTCGATCTGTCCGGCGGCTCTACGTCCACGGCGAGATGAGCCGCCGCGCTTTTCTCTCTCGATCACGCCGCAAGACGGTGTGATTATTCGCTGCCCCTGGGCTGCTCGTCAAGGGGGCTGCGCAACTCGCGCACCATCGCCATGCTTGCTCGTCCAGTTCGAACGCGCGCAAATAAAGCGGCGCCTCCGCGCGTCCGCATTTATTCGGGTTTGATTCCCGCCGTGCGGATGACTTTCCCCCACTTCGCGATCTCGGACTTGATGTAGGCGGCGAATTCCGCGGGACTGCTCGGCTGCACGTCCAGCCCCTGCGCGCCGAAACGCTCCGTCACTTGCGCGGATCGCAGCACGGCCGCCACGTCGCGGTTGATCCGGGAAAGGAGCGGCGGGGAAATGCCCGCGGGCGCGAGCATGCCGTACCAGGTCGTGTAATCGTAGCCCGGCACGCCCGCTTCCGCAGCGGTCGGCAGCTCCGGCACCGCGTTCGCGCAGCGCGCGCTGGTGACCGCCAGCCCCTTGAGCCTGCCCGAGCGCACCAGCGGGACCGCGGTCGCCATGTTGGTTACCATGAACTGGATTTCCCCTCATCGTGGGCGCTGCCTCAGCCGCGGATGCGGCGCAGCGCGATGACCGAAAGTACCTCAACGGCGTTACGGATTTGTTACAGATCGGCGCTCATCGCCGGTTTCATTATCGTTCTGCTTGGCGCGCTCGGCGCGCTTGGCGGCTCCGCTGGGAATCTCGCGCCTGAGCGGTAAGCTGCAGCAGTTCCGTGCCGAGATGCGCGGCGCCGCCCGGGGCGCCCCTCAGCGGCCTTTGCCCTTCCCGGCGGCGCCGCGCCGCTGCCCGGCGTCAATCTCGTCGAACACCTCCCGCATCAGGCGCAGCGCGTCCACCGCCTTGGGATAGCCGCAGTAGATCGCGCAATGCAGCAGCGCCTCGGCGATCTCCTTTCGGGTAAGGCCGTTGCGCAGCGCCGAGCGGATGTGGAGCCGCAGCTCGTGCCGCATGTTCATCGCCGTCAACGCGGCGAGGTTGAGGAAGCTGCGGACCTTGCGCGGAAGACCCGGCCGCGACCAGACCATGCCCCAGGCGGTTTTCGTGGCAAGCTCCTCAAACGGCCAGGTGTACTCGTCCGCGGAGTCCAGCCGCTGCTCGACGTATCGGGAGCCGAGCAGCTGCTTGCGGATCTTCAGGCCTTTCTTGAACAGCGGTTCTTTTGTGAATGCGGGACGCATCGGATTTCCTGTGTATGGGTTGTCGAGCGCTGAATAATACTATACGGCGCGCGAAGTCCGGCGCCGGTTTCGCCTTCAGCGGCCAGGATCACTTCCTGCGCCACATCAGCAGGCAGTCGCGATTGCTCCACGAGCCGAAGCAGAACCGGCGCCGGTTGCTCGCGGTGTCGAGCCATTCGCGGTCAATGGAAAGGTTGGCGCCGTCGTCAGCCGGCGGACGGATGATGGCGACGCCGCCGCCGACTCCGCGCACGTCGCGTCGCCAGTAGGGATCGAAGAAATACACGCTCCTGTCGTCGGCCCGCAGCGCCAGCACGTAGTGCCAGTCCCCGTGGTCGTACGTGATGTTGCAGAGCGCGACGCCGCCGTCGTTCAGGCACTCGACGACGCGGTTGCCCCGCTTGAGGTGCACTTCCCTGCCCGCCAGGAACTCGGCGTGCACGCCGAACCGGTCGGTGGAGAACTGCTCCAGCCAGCGCGCCAGCAGCCGCACGCTCTCGTCGGAACTGCCGCGGGCGAAGGTGCCGCGCCGGCCGGCCGAATCGAGCGTGTAGAGATAGATGCGCTGCACGACCTCCGGGGGGATCTCGTCGCGCTCGAACAGGCAGGCGATGGCGTTGCCGATCGTGGCCGGCACGCAATCGTACTCGGAGAGCTGATAGCGGAGCGGCGCGTGTCTCTTGGTGCCCACGGGCAGCGCGGCTCATCCGGCCATCAGGTCCATGAACTCGTTGACCGGCATCGCCTCCAGGCGCTTCTGGTCAAGGCAGGCCTCGAGGATCGCGCCACGCTGCTTCGCGGCGAACACGCGCGCGACGTTCCTCTCGAACTTCTCCATGAGCACCGGCATGCCCTCCTTGCGGCGCTTGCGGTGGCCGAGCGGGTAGAGCACCTCGGAAAGCGGGGTCTTGGTGCCGTCCTTGAAGAAGACCTGGATCGAATTGGCGTTGGTGCGCTTGGCCGGGTCGTGATACTCACGCTCGTATTGCTTCGATTCGGCGAGATGCATTTTCGCGCGCAGCCGGTCAATGCGCGGATCGGCCGCGATGGTGTCCTCGTAGTGCTCCGCCGTCATGGTGCCGAAGATCATGCCGACCGCGATCATGTACTGCATGCAATGGTCGCGGTCGGCGAAGTTGTGCAGCGGGCCGGTCTTGTCGAGGATCACCATGGAAGAGTGGTGGCAGCGGACCTCGACGCGCCTGATGTCGTCGAGGCGGTCCTTCACCAGCGGGTGCAGCCTGATCGCCGCCTCCACCCCGCTCTGCCCGTGGAACGCGGTGGGATAGGGAATCTTGAAGAGCACGTTTTCCATCACGTAGCTGCCGAACGGACGCTGGAACCGGAACGGCCTGTCCTTAAACAGCACGTGATAGAAGCCCCACGTCTTCGCCGTCAGCGCCGATGGGCAGCCCATTTCGCCTTTCACCGCCATCAACGCGAGCCGCACGCCGCGGCTCGCCGCGTCGCCCGCCGCCCACGACTTGCGCGGGCCGGTGTTGGGCTTGCGCCGGAAGGTCGCGAGCGCGTGCCCGTCCACCCAGGCTTGCGAGAGCGCATTGACGATCTCTTCGTGCGTGCCGCCGAGCAGCTTCGTCGCGACCGGCGCGGTGGCGATCTTCACCAGCAGGGTATGGTCGAGCCCGCGCGCGGTGAAGCCGTTCTCGAGCGCCAGCCCGCCCATGATCTCATAGGTCTTGACCGCCGCCTCGAGCACATCCCGCACGAGGAATGGCTTCTTGCCGTGCGCAACCCGCGTGCGGGACAGCCAGTCCGTCACCGCGAGGAGGCCGGCGAAGGTGTCCGAGGGGTGGATCACCGTTTCGCCGTAGAACGCGTCGTTGAAATCGAGCCAGCGGTTGAGCGCGCCGATATTGAAGACGGCGCGCTCCGGGTCGAGCACGTACGGCGTGCCCGGCACGCGCGCGCCGTGAGGAACGATGGTCCCCGGCACGGCGGGTCCCAGCAACCGGGTGCACGCGGGATACGACAGCGCATCGAACCCGCAGCCGAGGGTATCAATCAGCGCCAGCCGCGCGGTTTCCAGCGCCAGGCTGCTTTTCACCGGGTAGCGGTCAACGTAATCGGCGATCTCGACGAGAACCTTGTCAGGATCGGGGCGCACGTTGCTTGGATGGGATGTCATATGAGGCCCACTGTCCGGATCAGACTCCGTGCATTATAGGGCCGTTGGCATTGATCAGCGCTCGCCTCGCAGAGGGGGAGCGCACAGAAGCACTGCCCGTACGTGAAAACGCCCCGAGGCAACCGGGGCGTTTTGTTCCGGGGCCGAAGCGCGGCCGGGAGCTACTCGACCCTGATGTTCCGCGCCTTGATGAGCTTGGCGTACTTCTCCACCTCCTTCTTGAAGTAGGCCGTGAGTTCCTCCGGCGTGCTGCCGACCGGGTCGGCGCCCTCCTTCGACATGAATTCCAGCACGTCGGGTGACTTGAGCGCTTTCAGGATCTCGCCATTGAACTTGGCGACGATCTCCTTCGGCGTGCCGGCCGGGAAGAACATCGCATACCAGTTGTCGGACTCGAATCCCGGGTACAGGGACGCCATGGTCGGAAGGCCGGGGAAAGCCTTCGACGGCTTCGCGGTCGTCACGGCGAGGGCGCGCAGCTTGCCCGACTTCACGTGAGGCGCGACGGCGAGCGCCGTTCCGAACACGAAGTCCGTTTCACCGCTGAGGACCGCGGTCGTCGCCGGGCCACCGCCCTTGTACGAGATGATCGGCAGGTTGAGGCCGGCATAGTAGTTCAGCATCTCGACCGAGAGATAGCTGGTCGTGCCGGCGCCGTTGTTGGCGGGGTTGAGCTTGCTTTTCTTCGCCAGCGCGATGAATTCCTTCAGGGATTTCGCCGGCACGCTCGGGTGCGTCACCAGCACCAGCGGCACCGAGGAGACCCAGCTCACCGGTGCAAGGTCCTTGAATGCGTCGAACTTCACGCGCGTCCCGTAGAGCGTGAGGTTGACCGCGAGCGACGCCGTGGTGAACAGGATCGTGTAGCCGTCGGGCGGCGACTTCGCCCCCAGTTCGGCCCCGATCAGGCCGGCCGCGCCGGCGCGGTTGTCCACCACGAAGGTCTGCCCCAGGCTGTCGTAGAACTTCTTGCCGAGCAGCCGCGCCTGGATGTCGGTACCGCCGCCGGCCCCGAACGGCACGATGATGCGAACCGGTTTCGCGGGCCATGCCTGCGCGCCGGCCGCGCCGGCGAGGCCCAGGCCGAGTATCAACACGCTGATCTGAAGCAAATTACGTCCGATCATTTTTTCCTCCTGTTCAGGTTGTTCATCGTTTCCGCCCGCCGCGTCAACCGCGGTGGATCGGTTCAGGCTGGGTGAAGAAAGCGTGCAGGATGTGATACACCATCAGGTAATTGATCTGCTGGAAGCTCGCGTGCGAGATGCCCGCCATCACCGCGAACTGCTTGTCCGGGTTGGGCAGGCGCTTGAAGAACTCGAGCAGGTCGTCGAAGCCGGCGATGCCGTCGAACTGCCCGCGCATGATGAGGGTGGGCGCGGTGATTTTCCCGGGATCCACGACCGGCAGCTTCGAGCACATGTCCACGTAGGTGCCGGTCGGCACCGAATCGTCGAGCGCGAGAATCGCGTCGGCGAACGCATTGATCGTTTTCTCGTCCGCGCAGCCCGGGTGATCGCGGTTGAAGATGCTGCGGACGAACGCGCGGTCTATGGGCCGCCGGTTCTTGCTCCTAAACTCGGGCAGCTTCCTGCGCCGCTCCTCGAGCGTCGGGCTGCCCGCGCCGGTCCAGACGAAGGCGTCGAGCGCGAGCCGCTTCACCCGCCCGGGATGGCGCTGCGCGAACAGCGCGGCGCGCAACGCGCCCGAGGAAATCCCGTACACGAGAAACTGCTTCACGCCGCTCGTCTTCGTGATGTAGTCCGTCGCCGCGGCGAGATCGTCCACGCCGTTGGCGATGTCGCAATTGATGTCGCGGTGCTTATCGGAGCGCCCGTAGCCCTCCAGGTCCACGCACCAGGTGTCGAAGCCGTGCTCGGCGAAATAGTCCATGGCCGAGGAGTACGGCCGCCCCGGCACCTGCAGGTCGAACGTCGGCTGCGAGCCCATCGAAGAGCCGTGCACGAACAGGACCGCGCCCCGCTTTCCCTGCGCGAGGCGGGCGGGCTTCTCCCAGAGGAAGAGCTTGACATCGCCCTTCCGGGTCCAGTGCTCCTGCCCGCCGGCTGCTGCGTCGGCTCGGGGTTTCGTCGCGATGCTCACGTTGAAGATCCGGCTGGTCGGGGAAAAGCGTAGTCTAGGATACGGGGCCGGAAAGCGTCAATTTCCGGTGCGCCCATGGCGGTTTGCTGCGGGCGCCGCCGGCACTCTATACTGCCGGGGCGGGCGCTGCGTCCGCCGTGGACTCCTTATCCCCACTCATCGCCCGTTACCCCTTACCGATCCAGGCATGGATTTCAGGATCAGCGAACAACAGCGCGCCTTCGTGGACGTGGTGCGCCGCGCCTGCCAGAGGGAATTCAAGCCGCGCGCGATCAGGCATCTCGACGGCACCTGGCCCGCCGAGAACATGCGGCGCCTCGCCGAGATCGGCGTGCTCGGGATGGCGGTGCCGCAGGACTACGGCGGCTCGGGCCTCGGCATCCTCGACACGGTGCTGGTGCTCGAGGAAATCGGCAAGGTCTGCTACGTCACCGCGATGGCGGCGCTCGGCGAGATCGGCGTGCAGACGCGCATCATCGCCGCCTATGCCCCGGAACCCATCAAGCGGCGCGTGCTGCCGCGCGTCGCGAGCGGCGAGGCGATACTGGCGATCTGCATGACCGAGCCCGACGCGGGGACCGACGTGCCGAACTACACCACCAATTGCGAGATCCGCGGAGATCGCGTCGTCCTGAACGGCGTGAAGACGCTGATTTCACGCGCCGACATCGCCGAGATGTTCGTGGTGTTCACCCGCGTCGGCAAGGTCCCGGGCGCGAAAGGCATCGGCTGCGTCCTGGTGGAAAAAGGCGCAAAGGGGCTCAGGGCGACGCCGAGCTTCCACACCATGGGCGGCGAATATCTCTGCGAAGTGGTATTCGACAACGTCGAGCTGCCGCTGGAGAACCTGGTGATCCGCGACAACGGCATGAAGCGGCTGCTCTCCGCGTTCAACACCCAGCGCTGCCTCAATCCCGCCATCTGCCTGGGGCTCGCCGAAGGCGCGCTGGAGGAAGCGGTGCGCTACCTGCGCGACCGTTCCGCTTTCGGACGCAAGATCGGGGAATTCCAGGGCCTGCGCTGGAAGGCTGCCGACATGTACATCGAAATCGAGGCCGCGCGCGGGCTCCTCTACCGCGCCGCGGTGAGCGGCGACCTTTTCCCCGACCCCACGCTCGCCGCGATGGCGAAGATCTACTGCAACGAGATGAGCATCCGCGTCACTTCCGAAGCGATCCAGATCCACGGCGGCTACGGCTTCACCGACGAGTTCGCGGTGTCGCGCCTCTTCCGCGGCGCGCGCTACGGGAGCCTCGGCGGCGGGACCACCGAAACGCTGCGCAATCTCGTCGGCAGGAAGCTGGTGGAGGAGATGGATCTCGCCACCGGCGTGCTGGGAATGGGGACGTTCTAGCCTCAATAAACCGGTTTCGACCGGTAATACCTGTCGCGGTCGCTGGACTTGACGGTGATGCTTTCGACGCGCGCTCCGCGCAGCACTTCGAGCGGAACATCAACGCCCGCGTCTCCGTGCCTCCACAGCTTGGTGTAGAAATCGGCCTGCCCCTTGATCTGCTGGCCACCGATGCCGACGATCACATCGCCCGGCCTGATCGCGGCGTCAGCGGCCGGGCTTTCCGGCGAGACCCTCGTCACGATCACGTTGCCCTGCACCTCCTGGGTATTGATGCCGATCCACGGCCGCGGGCGCGACGACGACTTTCCGTTGGCGATCAGGTCGCCCAGCATGGGCTTGAGCAGGTCTATCGGCACGAACAGGTTGCCGGGAACCTTGCTGTGCGTGCCCATGGCGTCCCCCACCACCAGCGAGCCGATGCCGAGGAGCTTCCCTTCGCGATTGAGCAGCGCCGCGCCGCTCCAGTTGACCGTGGCGGGCGCGGTGTAAATCGCCTCGTCCAGCAGATATTCCCAGTATCCGACGAACGGCCGGCGCGACACGACGTACGCAGGCGCAACCCCGTCGAATCCGACGATCAGCACCAGCTCGCGCTCCGCGATCTTCGAGGAGTGCCCGAACTGCACCGGCTTGACCGGCAACGGGCGAAGCGCGCGCAGCAGCCCGAAGCCCGTGGTATTGTCGTAGCCGACCACGGAAGCGGGAAACGCGCGCCCGTCAGCCGTGGAAAGCTCGATGGATTCGGCTTCCAGGATCAAGTAACCGATGGTGAGCACCAGGCCTTCGGAATCAATCACCACGCCGGTACCTTCACGCTGCATCCCGAGCGTCGGGGAGGTGCGCGCATTCGCCATCGCCGTGCTGCGCACCCTCACCACGGAAAGCGCGTCAACGGTGAGCTCCGGACGGGCGCGCGCTGCCGGCGCCGGGGCGGACCCGGCCTGGTCCTGTGCTGCAAGCGGCAGGGCAAGGACCGCGAGCAGCGCGCCGGACACCCATTTCGCCGCCGTATTCCGCCCCCGTCCCCGCTGTTCGTGACCGAAGATCTCCGTCATGCCGTCATTCTCCACGCAAGTACATATCGTATTACCAATCGGCGCATCCGGCATAGCCTGTACGGAACATGAAAGGGAACAATCCCGGGGAACCGGTTATTCCGGGCGGCGGGACAAGTAACCAAAGTCGCGAAACGGACTCCGGCACCGATCGCGTTACAATCACCACTCCAGAGACAGGGGAATCACGGCCGAACGTTACGGATACGCGAAAATGGAGCTGGGGCTGAAAGGCAGGATCGCAGCGGTCACGGGCGGCACGGAAGGCATCGGGCGCGCCACCGCGTTGAGGTTCGCCCGCGAAGGCGCCGGCGTCGCGATCTGCGCGCGGCGCGCCGAGCCGCTGCAGCGGGTCGCCGGCGAGATCGCCGGACTCGGCGCCGGGGTCCTCACGGTGGCGGCGGACATCGGCAGGCCCGCGGACTGCGAGCGTTTCGTCAAGGCAACGGTCGAGCGTTTCGGCCGCATTGACATCCTGGTCAACACCGTCTGCATCGGCAAGATCAAGTCCGGCCAGCACGAGCGGCGCTACGCGCGCGAAGGCATCAGCGCGGAGGAGTACTATGCGCGCGTTTCCAGGGACATCCCCCTCAGGCGCGTCGGCGAGGCGGAGGAAGTCGCCAACGTGATCGCCTTCCTTGCTTCCGGCGCCGCGAGCTACGTCACCGGCTCCAGCCTCAATCTCGACGGAGGAACATCGGGAGTTCTATGAAAAGATCCGCTTCGATTCTGCTGTTGTGCGCGGTGGCCGCCGCAGGAAGCGCGGCACTGGCGCAGGATTATCCCGCCAAACCGGTCCGCCTGATCGTTCCGTTCCCGCCCGGCGGCGGCAACGACACGATCGCGCGGCTCATCGGGCAAAAGCTCGCCCCGGTGCTCGGGCAGCAGGTGCTGGTGGACAACCGGCCCGGTGCCGGCGGCACCATCGGCGCCGAACTCGCGGCCAAGGCGCCGGCGGACGGCTACACGCTGTTTCTCGCGGGCGTGGCGAGCCACGGCATCAATCCCAATCTGCGCAAGAAGCTGCCTTACGATCCGGTGCGGGATTTCAACGGCGTGAGCCTGATCGCATCGGCGCCGCTGCTGGTGGTGGTCCACCCTTCGCTGCCGGTCAAGACCGTGAAGCAGCTCATCGCGCTCGCCAAGGCGAGGCCTGGCGCAATCAACTTCGCCTCCAACGGCGCCGGGGGCTCCTCGCACCTCGCGGTCGAGCTGTTCAAGATGATGACCGGGACCGATATGGTCCACGTGCCCTACAAGGGCCTCTCGTCCGCGCTGACCGATTTGCTCTCGGGACAGGTCCAGGTCATGTTCTCGAGCGCGGTGGCGATGCTGCCGCAGGTCAGGGCCGGCAGGCTGCGCGCCATCGCGATGACCGGCAACAAGCGTTCTCCGGCGATCCCGGATATTCCCACGGTCGCCGAAGCCGGCGTACCGGGCTACGAGACCGGCTCGTGGTACGGCATCGTCGTTCCCGCGCGCACGCCGCGGCCGGTCATCGAACGCCTGGGGCGCGAAGTCGCTGCGATCACCAGGTCGCCCGAGATCTCGGGCAGGCTGACCGCGGAAGCGGTCATTCCCGTCGGCAGCACGCCCGACGAGTTCGACGCTTACATCAGGAAAGGGCTTGCGCGCTGGGCCCGGGTGATCGCTGCCGCGAAAATCACCCTCGACTGACCGCGGCCCGCAAGCCAGCCCGGCGAGGCCGATGCCGCATCAGGCGCCGCGGTCGCGGCTGACCAGGCGGTAAGTCTCGCGCGCGATCATCAGTTCCTCGTTGGTGGGGATCACCCACGCCGAGCAGCGGCTGGCGGCCGTCGAGATCCGCGGCCCGCCGCGCGCGTTGGCTGCTTCATCGAGTTCCACCCCCAGCCAGGCTGCGCCGCGGCACACCCTCTCGCGTACCGGCGCCGCGTTCTCGCCGATGCCGCCGGTGAACACCAGTGCATCCAGTCCGCCCAGCGCCGCCGCGAGCCCGCCCAGTTCGCGCACGATGCGATAGACGAACAGCTCGATCGCTTCCCGCGCGTGCGGATCGCGGCTCTCCAGCAAAACCCGCATGTCCCCGCCCAGTCCGGAGACGCCGCGCAATCCCGAC
>DAIDBG010000012.1 GCA_027310225.1 bacterium
GCATCACGTTCTCCAGCGCCGTCATCGCCGGCAGCAGCTGGAACGACTGGAACACGAATCCCATCATCCGGCCGCGCAGCGCCGCCCGTCCATCCTCGTCGAGCGCGAACAGCTCGTGACCGTTGAGGCGGACCGAGCCCGCGCTCGGCGTGTCGAGCCCCGCCAGCAGCCCGAGCAGCGTGGACTTGCCCGATCCCGAGACGCCGACGATCGCCACCGCTTCGCCCGCGCGCACTTCGAAACTCACGCCGGCGAGGATGGTCAATTCAGCATCGCCGGTGCTAACCTGCTTGCCGAGTCCCGAAACCGTGATGATGTTTTCCATCCGGGCGTTGTTCATTACCATGCTGCGATTCGTGATTGCGTGCCTTCTGGTGCTGGCGCCGGCCACGGCATCCGCTGCCGCCATCCTGGTCTTCGGCGACAGCCTGTCCGCCGGCTACGGCCTGTCCCCGGACCGGGGCTGGGTGAGCCTGCTCGAGCGGCGTCTGCGCGTGGAAAAGCTCGATTATAAGGTAGTGAACGCGAGCATCAGCGGCGAGACTACGCTCGGCGGCGCGAACCGCATCGAAGCCGCGCTCAAGACGTACCGTCCGGCGATAGTCATCCTCGCGCTCGGCGCCAACGACGGCCTGCGCGGCGGGGACCTCGACGCCATGCGCGCCAACCTCGAGGCGATCGTTGACGCCTCCCGCCGGGCCAAAGCGCGCACCATGTTGATCGGCATGCGGTTACCCCCCAATTACGGCACGCCGTACTCGGAAAAGTTCCAGCGGCTCTACGGTGAGATCGCCCGGCGGAAAAAGCTGCCGCTGGTGCCGTTCCTGCTCGAGGGTTTTGCCGAGAAGCGCGAGCTGTTCCAGGCCGACGGCATCCATCCGACGGCTGAAGCGCAGCCGCTGATGCTCGATACCGTGTGGAAGGAATTGCTGCCGTTACTCAGGAAAAAAGGAGGCGATAAGCGGGGTTAGGACACAATGACACGGGGCTCGCCGCTTGCGAGCGTGCCGATCGCCGCCGCGTATTCGAACCCTTCGTGCCTGAAGACTTCCAGCACCGCGGGCACGGTGGCGGCGTCGCACGCGACGAGCAGCCCGCCGCTAGTCTGCGGGTCGGTGAGGATTTTCCGACGCCACTCCGGCCAGCCCGCCGGCAGCCGCACGGCGTCGCGACAGCTCGTCCAGTTGCGTTCGGACGCGCCGGTGGCGTAACCGGCCTCGGCCAGGTGGCGCGCCGCGGACAGGATCGGGACCTTGTCGAAATCCAGCCTCGCTCCCAGCTTCGACCCGCGGCAGAGCTCCAGCAGGTGCCCGAGCAGCCCGTATCCCGTGACGTCGGTCAGCGCGTGCACGCCCTCCATCCCGGAGAGGCGGATGCCTGGCGTGTTGAGCTGGATCGCGGATTCCAGCATCTGCCGGTAGGCTTTCTCCTTGAGCTCGCCCTTCTTCAGCGCGGCGCCCATGACGCCGATGCCGAGCGCCTTGCCGAGGATCAGCACGTCGCCCGCCCGGGCGCGGTCGTTGCGTTTCACCTTGGCCGGCTCGATCAGGCCCAGCGCCACCAGCCCGTAGAGCGGCTCGGGTGTGTCTATCGAGTGCCCGCCCGCGATCGGCACGCCGATCTTTTCGCATACGTCATGGCCGCCGGCGAGGATGCGCCGCACCGCCTCCGTCGGGAGCTTGCCGAGCGGCACGCCGAGCAGGGCGAGTGCGAGAAACGGTCGCGCGCCCATGGCGTAGATGTCCGAGAGGGCATTCGCCGCGGCGATGCGGCCGAAATCGTACGGATCGTCCACGATGGGCGCGAAAAAATCGGTCGTAGCGACCAGCGCCTGCGTATCGTTGATGCGGTACACCGCGGCGTCGTCGCTCGACTCGAGCCCCACCAGCAGGTCCGGATAGCTCCTGCCGATCGGCGTCCCCGCAAGCACTTCGCTCAGCAACGCTGGCGCGAGCTTGCAGCCTCAGCCGCCGCCGTGCGAGAGTTGCGTCAGCCGGATCGGTGCCGGTTCCGCAGGCTTGTTCATGATTTCCCGTAAACTGTAGCTGATGCGCGCAACGAGAACCGCCCGACGAGCCGAAAAAAAGCGCGATGCAGCAGGAGCTGCCGTGCGTGGACCAGCGCCCGTAACCGTAGCACAACTCTCCGAGTTTGACGAGATCATTGACGTGCGCTCCGAAGGCGAGTTCGCGGAGGACCACGTTCCGGGCGCCCTCAACTGCCCCGCGCTCAATGACATCGAGCGGGCGCGCGTCGGCACCCTCTACAAGCAGGTCTCCGCTTTCGAGGCGAGAAAGATCGGCGCGGCGCTGATCAGCGCCAATATCGCGCGGCACCTCAACGAGCGCTTCCTCGACCGCCCGCGCGACTGGCGTCCCCTCGTCTATTGCTGGCGCGGCGGCAACCGCAGCGGCGCCTTCGCCCATGTCCTGCACCAGATCGGCTGGCGCGTCGGCCGGCTCGACGGCGGCTACAAGGCCTACCGCCGCGCGGTGGCGGCGGATCTCGCGACCTTGCCCGGTGCGCTCCGCTGGCGCGTCGTATGCGGCCTCACCGGCACCGGGAAGAGCCGGCTGCTGCGCGCGCTCGCCGCAGCCGGCGCCCAGGTGCTCGATCTTGAGTCGCTCGCCGCGCATCGGGGCTCGGTGCTGGGGAGTCTCCCGGGCGCGCCGCAGCCCTCGCAGAAGATGTTCGAGAGCCTGGTCTGGCGCACGCTGACCGGGTTCGACGCATCACGCCCGGTCCATGTCGAGGCGGAAAGCCGGAAAATCGGCGAGCTGCGGGTGCCGGAAGCGCTGGTCGAGGCCATGTGGCGCAGCGAATGCATCGTGCTCGAGGCGCCGGTCGAGGTGCGCGTCGAGTTGCTGAAGCGCGAGTACGCGCATTTCCTGGAGCATCCCGAGTCGCTGGCCGCCAGGCTCGAGTGCCTGGCCGCGCTCCACGGCCACGCCGTCATCGGCCACTGGAAGGAACTCGCGGCCGCGCGCCGCTGGGACGAGCTGACCGCCGACCTGCTGGTGAGACACTACGACCCCGCCTACACGCGCGCCATCGTCAGGCATTACCCTTTCCTGCCGCGCGCCGTGAAGCTCGACTTGCGCGAAGCCGGCGATGCGGCATTCGCGGCGCTCGCGCAACAATGCCTCCATTGAAGCTGGCCTTGCGCATCGAGGTCGCCACGCTGCGCGGCACGCGCAAGGCGGTGCCGCGGCTGGCCGACCTGCTCGGGCGGCACGGCGCCCGCGCCACTTTCCTGTTCAGCCTCGGGCCTGACCGCACCGGGCGCGCCATTGGCGCGCTGCCGCGCGTGCCCAGACTGCGGTGCTACGGGCCCGCCGCGCTGCTGTCCGGAACGCTGCTGCCCGCCGCGGATATCGGCTTGCGCTGCGCGGACGTGATGCGCGCGATCCGCGACGCGGACCATGAAGTCGGCATCCATGCCTATGACCGCGCGGCGTGGGTGCGGCACGCGGCCGGTGCGGGCGAACGGTGGACGCGGACCGCCATGCAGCGCGCCTGCGAGCGCTTCGAAAACATCTTCGGGACACCGGCGCTCACGCACGGCGCGGCCGGCTGGCGGATGAACCGCCACGCCTGGCGCCAGACGCAGCGCCTGGGCTTCCGGCACGGCTCCGACACGCGCGGCCTCCACCCGTTTGTGCCGGTCGTGAACGGCGAGATCATCGCGTGCCCGCAACTGCCGACCACCCTGCCGACGCTGGACGAGTTGATCGGCGTGGACGGCGTCATCGCGGACAACGCCGCACGGCGCCTGCTCGAGCTCACCCGCGATCCACCGACCACCGGCCACGTCTGCACGCTGCGCGCGGAGGTCGAAGGCACGCTGTTCGCGCCGCTGCTGGAAGCGCTGCTCGCTGGCTGGCGCGCGCTCGGTTACGAACTTGTTTCGCTGCGCGAATACGCCGCGGGTCTGGATCTGGCGCGCCTGCCGCGCCATGTCGTCATCGAGAAACCAGGGGCGAACGGCCCGGCGTCGGCGCAGGGAAAGGAATTTCTCACCTGACGCGCGTTCCGGTTCCGGGTTCCGGGTTCAATGTTCAATGTTCAAAGTGAGAACCGTTGAGCCGCGACTCGCTCCAACCCTGAACCCTGAACCCTGAACCTTGAACTTCGAACATTGAAACCAAGGCGCGCTTGCGCGGGGGTCCGGTTTCGTTCACCATTCTCCGAAGCCATGGCGCGAGGGAGAGGCAACCAGCCGAATGCTAGACCAGCCAGCACCCGATTTCGAATTGCCCGCCACCGGCGGCAAGCCGTTCCGCCTCTCCGGCGCCAAAGGCAAACCCCTTGTTCTCTACTTCTACCCCAAGGACAGCACCCCCGGCTGCACTACCGAAGGCCAGCAGTTCCGCGACTTCCACCCGGAATTCCAGAAGCTCGGCTGCGCCGTTTACGGCGTGTCGCGCGACAGCATGAAATCGCACGAGAATTTCAAGTCCAGGATGGGCTTCCCGTTCGAGCTGCTCTCGGACGGCGACGAAGCCGTCTGCAAGCTGTTCGGCGTCATCAAGATGAAAACCATGTACGGCAGAAAGGTGCGCGGCATCGAGCGCAGCACGTTCGCGATTGACAACGAGGGCGTCGTGCGCCGCGAATGGCGCGGCGTCAAGGTCCCGGGCCATGTCCGGGAAGTGCTCGAATTCGTCAAGACCCTCAAGTAACCAGCGTGTTCAGGGTTCAATGTTCCGGGTTCCGGGTTGGAGCGAGTCGCAGTTCAACGGTTCTCACTTTGAACATTGAACATTGAACATTGAACATTGAACTTTGAACACAGAACTCTGAACATTGAACCTGGAACTCGGAACTCGGAACTCTGAACTCGGAACATTGAACCCGGAACCGAATTTATGATCCACCGCAAGCCAACCGCGGTCGTCACTCCCCTTCCCGCCGCCGCGAAGCTCTTCGTGCTCGATACCAACGTGCTGATGCACGATCCCACGAGCCTGTTCCGCTTCGAGGAGCACGACCTCTACATCCCGATGGCGACGCTCGAGGAGCTCGACAACAACAAGAAGGGGATGTCGGAGGTCTCGCGCAACGCGCGCCAGGCGAGCCGCTACCTCGACGAGATGATCTCGCGCTCCGAAGGCGGCATCGCCGGCGGCATCGCGCTGGAGGCCCACGGCGACAAGACCGCAACCGGGCGGCTGTTCCTGCAGACCGAGGCGATCAACGGCGAGCTGCCAGTGCGGCTCGCGAGCGGCAAGGCCGACAACCAGATCCTCGCGGTCGTGAAGCACCTGCAGGAGCTGCACGCCAAGCGCGAGGTGATCCTGGTCTCCAAGGACATCAACATGCGCATCAAGGCGCATGCGCTGGGCCTCGCCGCGGAGGATTACTTCAACGACAGGGTGCTGGAAGACAGCGACCTCCTCTACACCGGCACGCGCCAGTTGCCGGCGGACTTCTGGGACCGCCACGGCAGGGAAATGGAATCGTGGCAGCACGGCGGCCACACCTATTACCGGGTGCGCGGCCCGCTCTGCCCGAGCCTGCTGGTGAACGAGTTCGCCTATCTCGAGGCCGATCGCCCGTTCTACGCGCAGGTCAAGGAAGTGAGCGGGAAAACCGCAGTGCTGCAGACGCTGCGCGACCATGCCCACCAGCGGCACAATATCTGGGGCATCACCGCCCGCAACCGCGAGCAGAACTTCGCGCTCAACATCCTGATGAACCCGCAGGTGGACTTCGTGACGCTGCTCGGACAGGCCGGCACCGGCAAGACGCTGCTCACGCTCGCGGCGGGGCTGATGCAGACGCTCGAGCACAAGATCTACAC
>DAIDBG010000018.1 GCA_027310225.1 bacterium
GAGGGGCGCCCCGTGATCAACGTGGAAGCGTTCCGCGTGCGCTCGAAGAGCAGGAACCTCGAGGAAGCGGGCAAGGTCTCGGCGCGCATGAGCCTGAAAGGCATCGCCGCAAACATCACCTGCCCGATCTATATCGTTGCCGGCACCAAGGACCGGTTGACGCCGCATACCGAAGCGCAGAAGCTGGCCGCCGAAGTCTCGGGCCCGTGCGTGCTGTCGGTGATCGAGGGCGGCAATCACGTCGTCAACAACTACTGGTATCGCTACCGTGACCAGACCGCGGACTGGATGGCGGTGCAGCTCGGCGCACCGAAGCCGTGAAGGGTAGTCTTGGCCACAGGGAACAGCTTGCTGTTGAATTCGGGGTTTAAGGACAATCACTATGGCTCGGAAGTCGAAAAAGGTTGAGCCGAAGCTCGTCAAGGCGGCGGGCATTGATCCGAAGCGCCGCCCGAAGGAGGGGCCGGACGGGCTCTACGATCCCTCCGACCCCGGCCATCGCTGGGAGCGGCCGCTGCAGGCGCCGGGCCGAATGCAGGTGGATTTCGAGGAACGCGTGGATTTCCGGCGGCTGCACGAGTACCGGCTCGCGCGCACGCGCAACGCGCTTGCGAAATCGGGCCTGGGCGCGCTGCTGGTGTTCGACCAGTACAACATCCGCTACATCTCCAGCACCGTGATCGGCGAGTGGGCGCGCGACAAGCTCACGCGCTGGTGCCTGCTCACCGGCAACGGTGATCCCTGGGTGTGGGATTTCGGCTCGGCCGCGCGCCATCACAAGCTCTACGCGCCATGGCTGCCGAAGAACCATTGGGTGGCGGGGCTTGCGGGACTGCGCGGGGCGGTCTCGCCCAGGGTGGGCCTGTTCGAGGCCGCCGCGAAGGAGATCAAGGACATCCTGGTCAGGGAAGGGGTGGCGAAGATGCCGCTCGGCATCGACGTGGTGGAGCCGCCGTTCCTGTTCGCGCTGCAGAAGCTCGGGATCACGGTCCAGGACGGCCAGCAGGTGATGCTCGACGCGCGCGAGATCAAGAGCCACGACGAGATCACGCTGCTCAACATGGCGGCCGCCATGGGCGACGGCGCGTACCAGGACATCTACGAGGCGCTGAAGCCGGGCGTGCGCGAGAACGAGATCGTCGCGATGGCGACGCGCAGGCTCTACGAGATGGGCTCGGACTGCGTCGAGGCGATCAACGCCATCGCCGGCGAGCGCTGCAGCCCGCACCCGCACAATTTCACCGACCGCCTGATCCGGCCCGGCGACCAGGCCTATTTCGACATCATCCAGACCTACATGGGCTACAAGACGTGCTACTACCGCACTTTCACGGTGGGCAGCGCGACGCCGGCGCAGCACGAGGCCTACCGCAAGGCCCGCGAATGGATGGATCGCGCGATCGAGCTGCTCCAGCCGGGCGTGTCCACCGAGGAGGTGGCGAAGGCGTTTCCCAGATGCACGGAGATCGGCTTCGAAACCGAGATGTCGGCATTCGGCCTCAACTTCTGCCACGGCCAGTGCCTCGGCCTGCACGAGCGGCCGCTGATCTCGCGGGTGAACTCGTTCAAGGATCCGTACGAGCTCAAGGCCGGGATGGTGTTCGCGGTCGAGACCTTCTGCCCGGCGAAGGACGGCATCTCCGCCGCGCGCATCGAGGAGGAGGTGGTGCTGACGCCGGACGGGGCGAAGGTCATCACGCTGTTCCCGGCGCAGGAGCTGCCGATTGCCAACAAATACTAGAAAACCTCTTACCGCAGAGGACGCAGTGGACGCAGAGGAAAACCGAAAGACGAAACTGAATGTTTATCCTCAGCGAACCTCCGCGTCCTCGGCGTCCACGGCGGTTGGAGTTTGATTTGGGGGTAGCTTGGAGACGAAAGTGAAACGCAAGAAGGCCGCCGCCGGCGGCGAGGACATCGGGCGCGAGACGCGGCTCGAGCTCTACCGTCTGCAGCTCGAGCTGCGCTATTGCGAGAAGCGCGCCTACGATCTGTTCCTGCAGAACTTGGTCAAGGGCACGAGCCATCTCTCGCTGGGCCAGGAAGCGATTGCCGCGGCGTTCGGGGTGGCGATGCGCTCGGACGACTGGACCTTCTGCACCTACCGCGGCCACGCGCATACCCTCGCGCGCGGCGCCTCGATGGCGGGCGTCCTGGGCGAGCTGATGGGCCGCCAGTGCGGGCTGCTCGGCGGCAAGGGCGGCTCGATGCACCTCACCGACGTCTCGAAGGGGGCGATGGGCTCGTACGCGATCATCGGCGCGCACCTGCCGGTGGCTGCGGGGGCGGCGTGGAGCGCGCAATACCGGGGCACGGAGCAGGTGGCGGTGTGCTTCTTCGGCGACGGCACCACGAACATCGGCGCATTCCACGAGGCGCTCAATTTCGCCGCGGTCTGGAAGCTGCCCGTCGTCTACGTGTGCGAGAACAACCTCTACATGGAGTACACGGCGATCCATACGGTGACGGCCGTGGATCATCCCGCGGCGGACCGCGCCGCGGCCTACGGCCTGGAATCCGTCATCGTGGACGGCAACGATGCGGATGAGGTCTATCGCGCGGCGGTGCAATACATGGACCGCGCGAGGAAGGGCGGAGGTCCCGCCCTGATCGAGGCCAAGACCTATCGCCATAGCGGGCATTCGCGCGCCGACCCCGCCAAGTACCGCCCCGAGGGCGAGCTGGAGAAGTGGCTCGAGCACGACCCGATCAAGCTCTACCGCGAGCGGCTCGCGAAGCTCGGCGTCGCCGAGGCGACCCTGAAGGACATCGAAACCGACGCGATGCGCAAGGTGGACGAGGCGACCGCGGCCGCCAAGGCGTCCCCCGTGCCGGCGCTCGACGGCATCGAGCGGAACGTCTGGGCGGACGGAGGCGCGGCATGGCGGAACTGACCTATCGCGACGCCGTGGCGGCGGGCATCGCGCAGGAGATGGCGCGCGACGAGCGCGTCGTGTTCCTGGGCGAGGACGTGGCGTCGGCGGGCGGCGTGTTCAAGGCCACCGTCGGGCTGCTCGAGAAATTCGGGCCGAAGCGCGTGCGCGACTGCCCGATCTCGGAGCAGGCGATCATCGGCGCCGCGATGGGCGCGGCGATGACCGGCCTGCGTCCGATCGCCGAGATCATGTTCTCGGATTTCCTGGCGGTGTGCTGGGACATGGTCGCCAACGAGATCGCCAAGACCCGCTACATGACCAACGGCCAGATTGCCCTGCCGCTGGTGATCCGCACGGCGAACGGCGCCGGCTCGCGCTTCGGCGCGCAGCATTCGCAGGCGGTCGAGAACTGGGCCATGGCGGTGCCGGGGCTCAAGGTGGTCGCGCCCGCCACGCCCGCCGACGTCAAGGGGCTCATCGCGGCCGCGGTACGCGATCCGGACCCGGTCATCGTGTTCGAGCAGAAATCGCTGTATTCGACGAAAGGGGAGGTGCCCGACGGCGAGCACGTGGACCAGCTCGGGAAAGCGAAAGTACTGCGCAGCGGCAAGGATTGCACCGTCGTCGCGCTCGCGTTGATGGTGCATCGCGCGCTGGAGGCGGCGGAGATCCTGGAAAAGGAGCACGGCATCGCGTGCACCGTCGTCGATCTGCGCTCGCTGGTGCCGCTCGATACGCAGACCCTCCTGGCGGAAACGGCGAAGACCGGGCGTCTCGTCACGATCGAGGAGAACCCGCGGCTGTGCGGCTGGGGCGCCGAGATCGCGTCCATCGTTGCCGACGAGTGCTTCTGGGACCTCGACGGGCCGGTCGTGCGCATCACGACGCCGCACGTGCCGCTGCCCTCGGCCGACCAGCTCGAGGACAACACCCTGCCGTCGGTCGCGCGCATCGTGCGCGAGATCCGGGAAAAGATCGACTGATCGTCGATCGAAGGATGAAGGATGAACGTGGAAGGATGACCTTGCTCGAGAGGTCCCGACCTATCGTAATCCCCGGTCGGAAGCAAGCCGCCGGCCGGACGGTAGTAAAAGGCCGGGGCGATCGAGCTCACGTGGAGCGTGGGGTCATCCTTCATCCTTCCGCCTTCATCCTTCTTGAGGCATGAAGCGAGTTTTCCAACAATGTTCGAAAGAGTGAGAAGGTAGCCACACCGATGGACGTTGTAATGCCGCAGCTTGGCGAGACCGTCGCCGAGGGCACGGTCACTCGCTGGTACAAGAAGGTGGGTGACGCGGTCCGGGCCGACGAGGCACTGTTCGACGTCGAAACCGACAAGGTGAGCACGGAGATCCCGGCGCCGGCCTCCGGCGTGCTGTCGGAAATCCTGGTCGTCGAGGGGGCGACCGCGAAGGTGGGCGCACGGCTGGCGGTGATCAGCGAATCGGCGCAGGCGGCGCAGGCGGCAGCTCCGGCGCAAGCGGCTGCGGCAGCAATACCGGCAGAGCGGGCTCCCGAGGCGCCGCCTGACCGAAGAGGAACGGCTGGAGCGGCCGGCCGTCTGTCGCCGGTGGTGAGCCGGCTCATCGCCGAGCACGGCCTCAATCCGTCTGAGCTGCGCGGCACGGGGCGCGACGGCCGCATCACGCGCGAGGATGTCCTGGCGCATGTCGCGCGAAGGGCTCAGCCGCCAGCCGCCAGCCGCCAGCCGCCAGTCGCCAGTCTTGCCGACGCCGAGGTCGCGCCGCTCAACAGCGTGCGCAAGCGCACCGCCGAGCACATGGCAAAGGCGTGGGCCGCGGTGCCCCACGTCCTGCAGGTGGTGGAGGTGGACTTCTCGAAGGTGGACGAGGCACGCCGCGCCGCCGGCGCACCGTGGAAGGCGCGGGAGGGCTTTTCGCTCACCTACCTTCCGTTCATCGCTTGGGCCGTGACGCGCGCGCTTGGCAGTCACCCGAGGCTCAATGCCAGCTTCGGCGGGGATCATCTCGTGCTGCACCGGCGCGTCAATCTCGGCATCGCGGTGGACCTCGGCCTCGACGGGCTGCTGGTGCCCGTGGTGAAGGATGCGGCTGCAAAATCGCCGGCGGAGCTCGCCCGCGCCATCCACGACCTCGCGGGGCGCGCGCGGGCGGGCAAGCTCAAACCCGACGACGTGACCGAGTGTACCTACACGATCACCAACAACGGCGCCTACGGCACGCTGATCACCGCGCCGATCATCAGCCCGCCGCAGGTGGCGATCCTGTCCACCGATGCGGTGCGCAAGCGCGTGGTCGTGATCGCGACCGATCAGGGCGATACCATCGCGGTGCGGGCCGTCGGCATGCTGGCGCAGACGTTCGATCACCGCGCCGTGGACGGCGCCTATGCGGCGGCGTTCCTGAACGAGGTGAAGACGACCATCGAGTCGCGCGACTGGGCGCAGGAGCTTGCCGGGGATTCTGAGGGATGAAAGCAGAAGGAAAACCGGCGAAGGGTCAAAGCGCGATGGTGCTCGAGCTTCCGCGCTTGAGCCCCAGGGTGAAGGTGACGGTGCTGGAAGGCAAGCAGCTGCTCGGCACCGCGCGCACGCGCGCCGTCGTGACGGACCGGCCGTTCGAGGAAGGCGGGACGGACGCGGGATTCACCTCGGGCGAGATGCTGCTGCTCGCGATCGGCTCGTGCTCCGCGGGCAGCCTGCGCAATCATCTGGCGGCGCGCGGGATGCCCTGCCGCGACCTTGCCGTCGAGGTGTTCTTCGAGCCATCGGGCACGGCGGGCGCGCGCGAGCGCATCGTCATCGCGCTCGACCTGGACGAGCGGTTCTATCGCGACGATCCCGCGCGCATCGCGGCGGCGGCGACCTGCGGCGGGGTGACGAGCCGCGTCAGGCTCGGCTCGGAGGTGGAAGTGAGATTTACCGGCCGCGCAGGCGCGGCCGGTAAATGACGACAGTTGGCGGACACAAATGGAGAAGATGGCAACAGGAAGAACGAACGCGCTCGTAGCCCCGGCCTGGCTGCATCGGCACCGCAACGACCCCAAGGTCAAGCTGGTCGAGATCGCAGGCATGAACCAGGACCAGATGCAGGCCTACAAGGCGGGCCACGTGCCGGGCGCGGTGTGCTGGAAGTGGAAGGAGATGCTGTGGGATTCTCACCAGCGCGACTTTCCGGCGCCGGAGGAATTCGCGCGCCGCTGCGCGCAGGCCGGGATCTCCAACGACACGACAGTCGTCTTCTACGGCGAAGGCGTGCAGTTCGGCATCTACGCGTGGTGGGCGTTTCGCTATTGCGGGCACACCCGGGTCAAGGTGCTCGACGGCGCGCGTTACCGGTGGGCAGCCGAGGGCCGGCCGCTCGTGACCGAGGAGCCGCCCCCGGCGGCGCCGGTGAGCTACCGCCCGGTCAAGCGCGTCGAGCGCATGCGTATCCGCCGCGACAAGGTGCTCGCGGCGCTGCGCAAGAACGGGACGGTCATACTCGACGGGCGCTCGCCGGAGGAGTACCGCGGGGAGCGCGTCGGCGGGCCGGGCGGCCCCGACGTCGGCGCCGTGCGCTACGGGCGTATTCCCGGCGCGAAGCACCTCTATTTCGAGGATTTGCTCGACGGCAACAAGGCGTTCAGGCCGGCGCCGGAACTGCAACAAGTCGTGGCGGCCCGTGGAGCGTCCGCCGACACCGATATCATCACCTACTGCCGCATGAGCCACCGGGCGACGGTGCTGTACTTTGCCTTGACGCAACTGCTGGGCTTCAAAAAGGTGCGGGTGTACGACGGCTCGTGGACGGAATGGGGCAACCTCGTCAACGTTCCTGTGGAACGTTGACCTGAGGGATGAGGGCGGAGGGATGAGGGAAAAAACCGTCGACGGGCGAAGCCCGGGTCATCCCTCATCCTTCATCACTCATCCCTATTCGACATCAATTGATGAATAGATAACGGGAACTTTGGAATGGCGACTGCAAACATGAAAGCGCACCGGCTCGGCTGGATCGGCATCGGCCGCATGGGCTACGCGATGGCGGAGCGGCTGGCGAAGGCGGGCTGCGACATCACGGTGTGGAACCGCACACGTGCAAAGGCCGAGCCGCTCGCGAAGTCCGGCGCTAAGATCGCGGGCGCGCTCGCGGATCTCGCCGCGTGCGACATCGTGTTCACCATGGTGTCGGCGGGCAAGGACGTGAAGGAGGTGCTGTTCGGTCCCGACGGCGTGACCTCGAAGGGCAAGGCGCCGAAGATCGTCGTGGACAGCACCTCGATCTCGCTCGACGAATCCGCGGAGATCCGCGGGAAGCTCGGCAAGCTGGGCGTGAAGCTCCTGGCGGCGCCGGTTTCCGGGAACGCGAAGGTGATCAAGGCCGGGAAGCTCACGGTGGTCGCCTCCGGCCCGAAGGACGCGTTCGACGCGGTCGCCCCGTACCTGGCGGCAATCGGGCAGGGCGTCTCCTACGTCGGGGACGGCGAGCTCTCGCGCATCGCCAAGATCTGCCACAACGTGATGCTGGGCGTGGTCATCCAGAACCTGTGCGAGATCACGGTGCTCGCCCAAAAGGCGGGCATGAAGCGCCACGCTTTTCTCGACTTCCTCAACAAGAGCGTGATGGGCTCGATGTTCACCCGCTACAAGGCCCCGGCGCTGGTGAATCTGGATTTCCACGTTACCTTCACGCCGGAGCTGCTGCGCAAGGACCTCGACCTGGGGCTCGCCGCCGGCCGGCAGCTCGGCGTGCCGATGCCGCTCGCGTCGCTCACGCGCGACCTGGTGCAGACGCTGATCGGAAACGGCTACGCCGACCGGGACTTCTCGACGCTGCTCCTGCTCGAAGC
>DAIDBG010000043.1 GCA_027310225.1 bacterium
CTATCACCCCTTCTACGCCGAGGAGGCGCGCCAGGACCAGTTGCGCTTTTTCGACCACTGGCTCAAAGGCAGCGACACCGGGATCATGGACGAGCCGCCGGTCAAGCTCCTGATCCGCACCGGCGGCGGCCGGAATTACCGGTGGCGCACCGAAAACGAATGGCCGCTCGCGCGCACGAAGTGGACGAAATTCTACCTGCAGCCGGCCAGGCGAAAGCGCGCCGGGGAGCCGGCCGAAGGCATCCTGACGACCAGCGCGCCGAAGGTCCGCGGCTCGGTCAGCTATTCCGCGAGCGGCATGACGAAGGCCGGCGTCGCCTCGGCCTCGTGGACTTCCACCGCGCTCGCCGGCAGCCTGCCGCGTCTCGGAGTATCGTTCGAGACCGAACCGCTGCGCGAGGAGCTGGAGGTCACCGGCCCGGTCGTGCTCACCCTCTGGGTGTCGAGCACGACCGAGGACATGGACGTTTTCGCGACGCTGCGCAACATTGATCCCGACGGCGAGGACGTGTGGGAGATCGGACAGCAGCAGCAACCGGTGCCGGTCGCCAAGGGCTGGCTGCGGGGCTCCCACCGCAAGCTCGATCCGAAGCTTTCCCTGCCCTTCCGCCCCTACCACGCCCACGACGAGCGGCTGTGGCTGAAAAAGAACGAGATCGTCAAGCTCGACGTGGAGATCTGGGCGACCTCCATGGTCTTCCGCAAGGGCCACCGCATCCGTCTCGACATCCAGCCGCGCGACGGCGTGGGATCCGCCCCCTACACCCACTACAGCGCGGATTATAATGTAGGGGACAATACGATTTTTGCCGGCGGTGCAATGCCATCGCACCTGCTGCTGCCGGTGATCCCGGGAAAATAAACCGCACCCTAGACCAGAGGAGAATCAACCATGCAACCCGTACGCTTAGCGCTCTCAGCCCTCGTCGCGGCAACCCTGCTCGCGAGCTCCCAGGCCTATGCCCAGGAGCGAAAGGATGATTACCCGTCCCGCCCGGTCCGGATGATCGTGCCGTTCGCTCCGGGCGGGGCCTCGGACACCGTCGGGCGCATCATCCAGCCGGCGATGGCCGAGTTGCTCAAGCAGCAGGTCGTGGTGGACAACCGCGGCGGCGCCGCCGGCAACATCGGGGTGGAAGTCGCGGTGCGCGCCAGCCCCGACGGCTACAGCTTCCTGCTCGGCAATGTGGGCACGATGGCGATCAACCCCGTGTATTACACGAAATTCCCGTTCCGACCGTTGAAGGACCTCATCCCGATCACCCAGGTGGTGGATGTCCCGGGTTCCCTCGTTGTAAACCCCTCGCTGCCCGCGAAGAACGCCAAGGAGTTCGTCGCCTACCTCAAGGCCAATCCCGGCAAGCTCAACTATGGCGCGCCCGCGCCGAGCAGCGCGAACGCGCTGGAGATGATCCAGTTCCTTCGCGCCACCGGAACGGACGCCGTCCAGGTCAACTACAAGGGCGGCGCCGGTCCCGCGATGATCGGGCTCCTGGGCAACGAGGTGCAGGTGATGTTCGTGACCTTTTCCTCGGCGGTCAACTTCGCCAAGCAGGGCCGGGTCCGGATGCTGGGCGTGATCTCCCCCGAGCGCAACCCCGCCTATCCGGAGATCCCGACCATGCGCGAGCAGGGCTTCAACATGGCGGTCGGCTCCTGGCAGGGCCTGTTCGTGCCCAAAGGAACGCCGCAGGCGGTGGTCAACAAGCTCTATCAGGTCGGCGTTGCCATGATGAAGGATCCGCAGGTCGTCCAGCGCCTCGGCGACAGCGGGATCACGATCGTCACCAGCAAGTCGCAGGCCGACTTCGTCGCGTTCGTGAAGGCGGAGACCGACCGGTTCGGAAAGGTGATCAAGGACGCGAACATCAAGACGGAGTGAGCCCCACCCCGCCCTCCCCCCTTGTGAAGGGGGGGGATAGGGCGAGCACCATGGAATTACTGAAAAACGGAGATCGGAGAAAGCAATGGCGAATTTCGGCATGGTAGGTCTGGACTGGCAGCAGCGCGTCAACTGGGACCGGTTGCGCAAGTATCGACTGGAGCGGGCGCGGGAGCGGATGAAGGCCCACGGCCTGGGCGCGATGCTGCTCATGTACGACGAGAACGTCCGCTACGTGACCGGCACCCTCACCCCGGGCTGGAACCGGCTGAAGCCCGGCCTGCGCTACGCGCTGCTGTGCGGGGACGACGCGCCGGTGCTGTTCGAGCAGGGCGACATCGGATTCCAGATCCACAAGCACTCGCCGTGGATTCCGAAGGACCACGTGCGCTGGTCCTACGCCTGGATCAAGGGCGCGGCGGGCCCCGCTTCGCTCTCGCAGGTGAGGAAGTTCACCAACGCCATCCTCCAGGAGATGAAGAGAGCCAACGTCTCGGGTATGAAGCTGGGGGTGGACTTCATCGACATCAACATGCTCCAGATCTTCAAGGACAACAAGATCGAGTGGACCGACGGCATGACCCCGATGATGGAGGCGCGCGCCGTCAAGAACGAGGACGAGCAGGAGTGCCTGCGCATGGTCGGCGCGATCGGCGACGCGGCGCACTGGGAGGTCATGAAGTTCCTCAAGCCCGGCCGCACCGAGAACCAGCTGACCGCCCACATCATGGAGTACCTCTACTCGGTCCCCGGCATGGAGGACGTGGAGGACGTCATCGTCTCCTCCGGCCCCAACACCTGGCCGAACTGGCGCAACTTCTCGGACCGGATCGTGAAGCCGGGCGACATCGTCTTCATGGACCTTGCCGCCCTCACCTGGAACGGCTACAAGTCGTGCTACTACCGCACCTACTGCGCGGGCAAGGAGCCGACCCGGGAGCAGAAGGACGTTTACGCGATCGCGTTGAAGTGGCTCTACGACTCGATCAAGGCGGTGAAAGTCGGCACCACCACCCGCGAGATCGCCTCCAAGTGGCCCTCGGCCAAGGAGGCCTGGGGCTACACCGAGGAGGACCAGGCGGCGGCCAACCTGTGGGGCCACGGACTGGGACTCGCGCAGTATGACCAGCCGGTGATCTCGCGCATCTGGTCGCTCGACCACCCGATCGAGATCAAGGAAGGCATGGTGTTCGCGCTGGAAACCCAGCACGGCAAGATGTACGAGTGGGGCGTGCGCATCGAGGAGATGCTGATCGTGCACAAGGACCGCGTCGAGATCATCTCCAACTTCCCGGTCGAGCAGATCACCGTGGTGGACCCGATGCCGGGCTACTCGACGCTCGCCGGGCGGTAACACAGACTCGACCCCGGAAGAATTCTGCGGATCGTCACCGATCCGCAGAATTCTTCGATATCGGGTACCGTTCACGGGCCGCATCATCCGTCGCCGGAGGCAGATGAATCACTTTGTCATTCTCTTATCGTCTCCTGAAGCGATGAGTGCGGCCCGCGTCGGCCCCAAGGCTGCAAATCTCGCCGCGCTCGGGCATGCGGGCCTGCCCGTCCCCGACGGCTTCTGCGTCGAGGCCCGTGCCTACCGCACCCAGATCGCGGCCCTCGGGCTCGAGGCATCCGCACGGGGCGTGTTCTCCGCGGATGACGGCGCGCAGGCGCGGCGCCACGCCCTCGACCTGAAGCTCGGCCTCATGGAACGGCCGGTCGTGCCGGAGATTCTCGAGCCGCTGCTCGCCGCAAGGCGGGCCCTGATCGGGAACAATCGCGGCGCACCCGTCGTGGTGCGCTCCTCCGCACTCGTGGAAGACCGCTGCGGATCGAGCTTCGCCGGGCAGTTCGAGAGCTTTCTCGGCCTGGAGGACGAGACCGAATTCCTGACCGCGGTGCGCGCCTGCTGGGCGGCGCTGTGGTCCACGCGCGCGCTGCGCTACATGGCGACCCACGATCTCGACCCCGCGGATACGGCCATGGCCCTGCTCGTGCAGCCGCTCGTTGCCGCGCGCGCGGCGGGCGGCGCGCTCAGCAGGACAGCCGAAGGCGACGTGCTCATCAACGCGACCTGGGGCCTCGGCTCGGCCATCGCGCAGGGTGAGGTGGCGCCCGACCGCTATGTGCTGTCCCGCAAGGCGGGCTTGCGCGAGGTTGTGACCGGTTCCAGACAGCCACATCACATGCCCGGCTGCGCGCACACTCGCCGGGCGGCTCTGCCGGGCCGCCCGCGCGCCGCCACGCCCTGCCTCGACACCGCGCAGGCCATCGAGCTGGGCAGTCTCGTGCAAAGAGCGGAGGAACTGATGGGGCTGCCGGTCGAGATCGAATGGGCCATGGACAGCGCGGGATTCAAGCTGCTGCAGGCGAGGCCGCTCAATCTCCAGCCGGCGCCGGTCGTTGACGAGCGCTGGCGCCGTCATCCGCGCATCAACGGCCAGCCGGCCGGAGTAGGCTGGGCCGCCGGGCGCGCGTGCGTGGTGAATTGCGAGTGCGAGCTGACTCGTGTGGCGCCCGGCGATGTGCTCGTGACCCGGATGGCGGGGCCGGCGCTGGGTGAGATTCTCCCGCGGGTCGCCGGCGTCGTGGCCGAGCTCGGCGGCAGCACCTCCCACCTCGCTTCGCTCGCGCGCGAGCGCGGCATCCCCATGGTGCTGGGCGCCCTCGAAGCGACCCGGCGCATACCGGACGGTTCCATGGTCGCGGTTGACGGCGTCTCGGGCGTGGTGCGCTGGATGCATCAGAAGCGTGAATCGTGAGCATGGATTCATTCAGCTCACCGCTCGCTACTCACCGCTCACGCCTTTTTTGCGGTGGGACGGCGTGATGCGCCCGCGGATCTTCGTCACCCAGCCTGTCGCCGCGAGCGCGCTCGAGAGGTTGCGCGCGGTGGCCGAGGTCGAGTTGAACCCCGACTCGCTCCATATCGCCACCAAAAGCGAGCTGCTCGCGGCGGTCCGCGATCGCGACATCCTGTTCTGTTTGCTGCACGACCGGGTGGATCGCGACGTCATTGCAGCCGGGCCGCGCCTGCGCGCGATCGCCTCAATGAAGATCACGCCGTCCGACATTGACGTGGCGGAGGCCACGGCACGGAGCATCCCGGTCACGGTGATCTCGCCCATCGTGACCGAGGCCACCGCCGATATCCATTTCGCGCTGCTGCTGGCCGTCGCGCGGCGCGTGGTCGAAGGCGACCGGCTGGTGCGTGCGGGGGTTTTTCCCGGCGCGCAGTCGGCGCACCTTCTTGGCGTGTGGGTTTTCGGCAAGACCATCGGCCTGATCGGGGGCGGCGGACGCATCGGCCGCGCCGTCGCCAGGCGGGCGCAGGGGTTCTCGATGCGGACTCTCTACTGGACACCGCGCCGCAAGCCCGAAGCCGAGGAGCGGGATGCCGGCCTCACCTACGTGCCATACGATCAGCTGCTTTCCGAGTCCGATTTCGTCTCGGTCCACGCGCCCCTCACCGCCGAGACCCGCCACCTGGTCGGCGAACGCGAACTCCGCCTCATGAAACCGACGGCCTTTCTTGTCAACACCGCGCGCGGCCCGATCATGGACGAACAGGCTCTCGTCCGCGCGTTGACCGAGCGGCGCATTGCGGGCGCGGCACTCGATGTCTTCGAGAATGAACCCCGGGTCGAGCCGGCGCTGCTCGCCATGCAGAACGTCGTGCTCACGCCTCACCTCGGGAGCGCAGTCAGAGAGCTCAGGGAGGAAATGGCGAACATGGTGGTGGATAACATCCTGGCGATTCTGGAGGGCCGGAGGCCGCCCAATTGCTGGAACCCGGAGATATACAAGTGATCAAGGCAAAAGTAGTCCTCACCGACTACGTCTGGGAATCCCTGGACGTGGAGAAGAAAACGCTCGCGGGGCTCGCGGAGCTGGTGCCGCTGCAGACGAAGAAGCCCGAGGAGTTCCTCGCCCAGGCGGCCGACTGCGACGCGCTGCTCAACACCTACGCCGGCCCGATCACGGCCGACGTCATGGCGAAAATGCCGAAGTGCAGGATCATCGCGCGCTACGGCATCGGGGTGGACACGATAGATCTGGAGGCGGCGACCCGGGCGGGCATCATCGTCACCAACAATCCGACCTACTGCATCGAGGAAGTGGCCGAGCACACGATGGCACTGCTCCTCGACTGCGCCCGCAAAGTCGCGTTCTACGACCGGCAGGTGCGCGCCGGCACCTGGGCGGTGCCGCCCGGCAAGCCGCTCTACCGTCT
>DAIDBG010000071.1 GCA_027310225.1 bacterium
AGGTTGCGCAGCGGGACCACGGTTTCGAACACGCGATAGCGATAGCACTGCCAGTCGGGGTCGGCCGCCAGGGTGATCGTTCCTCCCGCCCAGGCCGGCGGCGCGGCGGTGATGTCGCACACGCCGGTGGCCGGGTTCGCCCGCTCGCGCAGCGCGCTGCGGGCGACGACCGCCAGCCGGACCGCGAGGATGCTCGACCAGTCGGCCGCCGTCGGCGTGACCGGCATGGTCGCTTCCCACAGGTTCACGGTGCCGTCGCCGTCGGTGTCCTTCCCGTACTCCGCCTGGAGCTGCACGATGCTGTCCACGATGGCGTTCGCGCCGCCGCCGACCCAGGAGTTCAGGTTCGTCAGTTGGGCGCTCGCCACGGCATAGGTGATGATGGTTGGTGCCGAACCGATGTTGTAGAGCCTGCCGCCGGTCTGCGACGTGTTGTCCCACGCGGCGTAGTCCACGCCCAGGCCGCCGGCCTTGTTGTAGCGGGCGGGCACGTTGACGCCCTGCGCGTTGGTGTAGGTGCCGGGATTGTGGATCACGTTGTCGGTCTGTCCTGGAGTGCCCGGCACTCCGGTCACCTGCCCCATGCTGCAATCCTTGCCCGATTCGGCGCCGATGATGAGATCGCCCTCCTTGAAGCCGTAGCGGTTGTCAACCTTGTAAACCGAGGAAGAGGCGACCGCCGGGCTGGTCAGCTTGGCCGGCGACAAGACGAGGTCCGAGTTTCCGTACATCAGGGTGATGCTGTCGGGCGCCCCGGCCGCACCGTCGGTGATCTCGACCGCTATCAGCTTGAAGTTGAAATCGCGCGCGGGCGGCCCCGCGTCGTAGGCCAGGACCCGGCAGCCGACGAGCGGGCCGTAAGTGATGCCGAAACCGGCCATACGCAGGTCGCGCTCGATGGTGAAGAGCGCGAGCACGCCGTTCTGCTGCGCGTCGCCGCCGCTCGTGGTGGTGCGCCTCTGGCCTTCGGAGACCGCGAACACCTGGAAGATCACGATCGAGCCGATCAGGCCGATCAGGGCCGCGACCATGATCTCGACTATCGTGAAGCCCCGGGAGCGCGCCGGGCCGTGCGCAGAACGGAACATGGCGGGCTCAGGGATTGGTGATCACGGCGATGCTGCGATAGACGCGCACATCCGCGGACCCGGGGGGCTGCCAGCGGATGGTGACGGTCACTTCGCCGGTGCCCCCGTTCACCGCGATCGCGGGGGCGTTCGCCGCGCTGCCCGGCAGCTCGTTGTTGAGCTTGGCGACCCACGTCACCAGGGCCGGCGCCGTGCCACCCGGGTACGCGTAATTGCCCAGGTTTACGCGGTCCACCCACATCCGGCTGATGATCTCGTTGGCGAGAAAGCTCGCGTCCGAGCGGTATTTGGCGTCCGTCACGTTCTTGATGGCGATCGCCTGCATGCCGACCAGCGCCAGGATCCCGATCGAAAAGATGAGTATCCCGATCAGCGCCTCGAGCAGCATCGCCCCGTGCTGCCGGGTGCCGGGCGTCGAGAGTGCGGGCAGGGCCATCATTCCGGTCACCGATACCGCTTACAGGCAACCCGGCGGGACCGCAGGCACGCAGGCGCGCGTGTCGCCGGCGGGCGCCTGCGGATCGCACAGCCGGGTCACGCCCCCGGAACTCACCGTCACGCACAGCTCGCGGGTTTCCGACGCGGGAATCTTGTCCGTGTCAATCTTGATCTCGGTGATGGTCTCGCTCGCGTTGTTGTTCGTTGCGACCTGCCCGAGGCCGCCGAAAGTGACCTTGTTGGCCCCATCGGGCTTGATGGTCACCTGCGCGGTCTGCGATCCTTCCTCGGCAAGCCGCGTCTGGACGACTTCGCCGGTCGGGACGACGGTCACCGTCCAGCCGGATCCGGCGTTCATCTGCAACTCGACGCTGGTGTTGCGGCGGACCGCCTCGACGCGCGCGAGCTGCAAGCCGTTGAGGATCGCCTCCGCCGCGGTGCGGATCTGGGTATTCTGTATCCAGGCCGTGAAGCTCGGCAGCGCAGCGAGGATCAGGATCGCGAAGACCGCGATCGCGATCATCATCTCGATCAGCGTGACGCCCAGCGCTTTTTTCACGGCGGTCAGCACGTGCCGTCCTTGCGGCGCACCCAGCAGGCGCTGCCCGCGCCAGTCCATCCCGTTCCCACCGTCGTCGTCCCTTTCGCATTCGCCTGGTCTATGGTGTAAACGAAATTGGCGACGCCCTGGGTGGCTACGCCCTGCGCCCGTACGGTGTAGGCC
>DAIDBG010000075.1 GCA_027310225.1 bacterium
GGTCTGCTCCAGCTGCGGCAGCACGGTGGGCTCGAGCCGCGCCTCGACCGCCTGCTCGCGCAGGGCGCTCAAATCCGCGAGACCCATGCCATAGGCGGAGAGCACGCCGGCGTACGGATGGATGAAAACGCGGGGAATCGCGAGCGCGTCCGCCACGAGGCACGCGTGCTGGCCGGCCGCGCCCCCGAAGCAGCACAGGGTGTAGGCCGTGACGTCGTGGCCGCGCTCGATCGAGATTTTCTTGATGGCGTTGGCCATGTTGTCGACCGCGATGCGCACGTAGCCTTCTGCAATCTCCTCCGGCGTGGACCGCTTTCCGGTCTGTCTCGAAATGTCTTCGGATAATGCTGAAAATTTTTCCCGCACGACCTTGGCGTCGATCGGCGCATCAGCCGCGGCGCCGAACGCGCGCGGGAAAAATTCCGGCTGGATCTTGCCGAGCAGCACGTTCGCGTCGGTCACCGTCAGCGGCCCGCCCTTGCGGTAGCACGCCGGGCCGGGCTGGGCGCCCGCGGAATTCGGGCCCACGCGCATGCGCGCGCCGTCGAAGCGCAGGATCGAGCCGCCGCCGGCGGCGACCGTGTGGATGCTCATCATCGGCGCGCGCAGGCGCACGCCGGCGACGGCGGCGTCGAAGGTGCGCTCGAAGTGGCCGTCGTAGTGCGACACGTCGGTGGAGGTGCCCCCCATGTCGAAGCCGATGATGCGGTCGAAACCGGCCGCGAGTGCGGTGCGCACGACCCCCACGACGCCCCCCGCCGGGCCGGAGAGGACGCTGTCCTTGCCTTGCAGCGACGCCGCGCCGGTGAGGCCGCCGTTCGACTGCATGAACATCAGGCGCGCCCCCGGCAGCTCGCGCGCGACACGCCCGACGTAGCGGCGCAGCAGGGGCGAGAGATAGGCGTCCGCCACCGTGGTATCGCCGCGCGGAACAATCTTCATCAGCGGGCTCACCTCGTGGGAGACGGAGATATGCGTGAAACCCGCCTCGCGGGCGAGCGCGGACAGGCGATCCTCGTGGTCGGGGTGACGGTAGCCGTGCATCAGCACGATGGCGGCGCAGCGGAAGCCGCGGCGGTGCGCATCGGCGAACGCGCGGCGCGCTTGCGCCTCATCGAGCGGCCGGAGCACCTCTCCGCGCGTGTCCAGCCGCTCGTCGATCTCGTAGGCCGCCTCGTAGAGCGGCTCGGGCAGCACGATATGGCGGTCGAACAGGCGCGGGCGGTTCTGGTAGCCGATGCGCAGCTGGTCGCGAAATCCCCGCGTAATGAAAAGCGCGGTCGGCTCCCCCTTGCGCTCGAGCAGCGCATTGGTCGCGAGCGTCGTGCCCATCTTCACCGCGGCGATGCGCTCGGCCGGCAGCGCCTTGCCGCGGGGAACGCCGAGCAGGTCGCGGATCCCGGCGAGCGCGGCGTCGTCGTAGTGCCCGGGGTCCTCGGAGAGCAGCTTGTGCGTGACGAGGCCGCCGTCGGGGCGGCGCGCGACGATGTCGGTGAACGTGCCGCCGCGGTCAATCCAGAACTGCCAGCGCGGGTGGGTGGAGAGATCGGCCATTGCTCGATGGCGACATCATTGCGCTCCAGCGCACGCCGTTCCGGCCTCTGGTTGGAGAACCCCAATTGTCCGAGCAGGCGCCAAACATGAACCTCGCTGTATCGAACCCCGAACTGTCGCTCGATGAACAGCCGCACCCGCTTGAGCGTCCACAGCGGCGTGCCAAAGCCGTGGGCCGTGGGACCTTCGAGCAAGGCTACCTGCAAGCGGGTCAGCTCCTCGGCTCCCAGCCGCGCAGGACGTCCGCCCCTGCTCATGTCGCGAAGGGCATCCAAGCCTTGCGATTCGAGTATAGTGCGCCACCGATATACCGTCTGGCGCGGCGCCCTGACCATGACCGCGACCTCGGTCGGCGCGTGCCCCGCTTGCAGCAGCCGCGCTGCGCGCACCCGGCGCTTCGCCGCCACCTCCAACCTGTTCTTTGTCTTCATGTCTCAACCCCGATGTTATGCCAACATCGGAATAACGTACGAAGCACAATTTGGTTGTCATGAGGTCACGTAATACTCAATAGCGAGGCTCCCGGAGCTCAAACGCGTTTTACGCCTCAATACACAGACCGAGGTGCCCCGTCGCCTAGCCACGCGATCGCTGTTATCGATAGGCGCGCGCCCGCGATCGGCGCGGGTCGTGGCACCTCGATCACGGTCAGTGCCGGGCGCTGCCTGCGGAATGATTCCAAGAGCAGTTTCTCTACACGCGGAAATTCGTTGATGTCGTCGAGATAGACGGTGAGCTGCACGATGCGGTCGATAGCGCCTGCCGCCGCGGCGAGTGTCTTCTTGATCTTCGCGAGGATCGCAACGGTCTGAGCGCTCACCGCGTCCCGTGCCGTGCCGCGTTTGCGCTGCACGCCCGGAGCGTTGGTGGGTCGCCCGACGGCCGGCTCCGCCGCCTCTACGCCGACTACACCCGACAGGAATCCGATGCCGCCCGCATCCACGAGCGCGCTCATATGTGCAGGCATGCCATCGACGCCGTGCACGACGCGCTGCAGTCCTTTCCCAGGCAACAACGCAGTGGGCTCGATTTCGATCAGCGTGCCCTTGTGCCCGACCTCGCTCACTTCCACCACAGTCAGCGCCGGTGGAGCGTCAGGGAAAAACCGCTCATGAACACGGTGAAACGTCGGAAAGTCGCGCATGTCCTGCAGGTACACGATCAGATTCAGCACATGGCCAAGCGAAGAACCGGCGCCTTCGAGATGTTTGCGAATGAGGTCGTAGGTGAACCAGGTCTGGGCCGCGATGGGTCCGTTACGCGTGTCCTCGTGGCTGCGCCCCACGCGCAGGAAACGGCCTTCCTCCGGGATGTCATCGTAGTTGCGGATGAGGAGCGCACCGGCCTGTGAGGTATCGATCGGGATCTGGCCGGCGAGAAAAAGATACGGCCCGGCGCCAATGACATGCGAGAAATGCGCTGCGGCCGCGTGCCTGCAGGAACCCGCGAGAACGGTGCGCGCACCGAGTACCGACGCGGCAGACGGGTGTAGCGCGATGGCATCAATGCAAAGGCGGGCGCTGTCGAGCGTCTCAAAGCGCCCAACGCCCACGGCGGTACTCGCCGGCGGCGTGGTTTCGTAATGCCGGCGGATGCGGTCGAATACTGGAAAAAACCGTTTGTCGCGCTGCAGGATGTGATAGCGGAGGAAACTCGCGAGATCGCAGCCCTCTGCGGCAAGGAGCTTGCGGTAGCGCTCGTAGATGGCGATCGCCTGTGCGCCAACCGGCCCCTCCATGCCATTTACCCAGGTGAAACGGCTGTTGGCGCCCGGGCCGAGACCAGCTACTTCGTGAAAGCTGGTGTGACACGGCCTGCCCCGGGATCGCGCCCCACGCTGCCCGCTGAAGAAGAGCAGCGGCCCGGCCGCGATATATACTGGCCAGCGCCGGCCCGCGGTGCATTTCCTGTCTGCCATGAATTCCTCCCTTTTACCTGTAATGGGCCCCACCTAACCCGGGACCTCGATGCCGTAACTCGATCGGTCGCCTCTGTAGTACGCTTGGGAATACATGAGGGGCGCGCCCGTCTTTCGCCAAATGCGGGTCTCAACATAGAGCACGGGCGCGCCCACCGCGACCCCGAGCTGGCGCGCGAGAGCCGGGTCGGCGGTGTTCGCCTGAATCGCCTGCCGCACCGTGCCAAGCCGGATCTTCAGGCGCTTGCGCAGCATGTCCACCATCGTGTGCACCCGGAAATTTTCCCGCCGCATCCGCTGCGCGACGGATACGGGCACGTAGTTGACGATGTAGTTGAACGCCGCACCGTCGCGCGTGCGCGACCGCACGAAGCGCGTGAGCTTTTCGCCGCGCGGCAGGCCAAAGAAGCGCGCGAGCTCGTCCTCCGGCACGATATTGTCCACGGAGACCAAGCGGTGATTCGTCCCCTCCGACGTCCTCCATCCGATGATGCCGGTCAATTGCAGCACTTCGGGCTTGCCGACGTCTTCGGCGACGAAAGTTCCCCGCCCGTGGCGGCGTTGGATGAGCCCTTCGCGCTGGAGGATCGCCAGCGCATGGCGGACCGGGATGCGGCTCACCCCGAGCATCCGCGCGAGGTCCAGTTCCTTCGGCAGCTTTGTCCCAGGCGCAAGCTCGCCGTTCCTTATGCGCTGGCGCAGCAGGCTCGCGACCTGTGAATAGATAGGCGGAGCGCCCTCGGCCCTGCTCAGGCGGATGCGCATGATTGGGTAACGGGTTTGGCAGGCAGTTGCATTGAAGGTAATAATATTATAACCTTTAGTCACGCACCGGAGTATGGGCCGCCAAGCGCCGGGGGCAGATCATGATCAAACGCATGTTCCTGCAACCAAAGGATATGTGGGCGCGGGTGGAAAACGGCAATCTGCTCTATGTGCCAGTTGTCGCCATAGAGGCGGCAGGCCACATGCACGTCTGCCTGTCGGGGCAGGTCGCGTGCGATCCCGACGGCACGATAAATCGAAAGGGCGACATGTGCGCACAGCGCAGATCCGCAAGGTCTGCGAAAACATCGGAAAAGGGTTGTCGCACGTCGGCACGACGTTCGACGACGTGGTGCGGGCCACAACTTACGTCACCGACATCGAGGAGTATTACCGCTGCTCGGAGAGCGCTTCAAATTCTTCAGTAACAACCGACCAACGAGCACGCTGATCCAGATTTTGCGCCTCGGCCACCCCGACGCGATGATCGAGATCGAGATCGAGGTCGAGTGCGAGTGCGAGGCGATCATGGAACTGGAGCGGCTGAAAGGCTGAAGGGTCATGGCAGGCGAATAGGCCCGAGCGGCGTCAGGGTCAGGATATGAGAGTGCGCGGCCCAAAGCGTAAATCCGAGGAGAAATGTCAATGACTACGCTACCTTTTCCCGACCATGTGCATCTGCGCCCGCTAAGAACCGTCGTGACCGCGCTGCTCTTCTTAACAGCCGCGGGACTTAGCGGCGCGCAAGCCTATCCGAGCCGGCCGCTACGCCTTCTGACGCCCTATGGCGCGGGCGGCTCATACGACGCTCTTTCGAGAGTAATGGCCGAGAAGCTCACCGAGCAACTAGGACAGCAGGTCATCGTCGACAATCGCCCGGGCGCGGCGGGCCGTATCGGCATGGAGCTGGGCACAAAGCTCGCGCCGGACGGGTACAACCTGCTCATGATCGGCAACACCCAGACCATCGCGCCCAGCGTCTATGGCAAGGCCCCGTACGACCTCGAGCGCGATTTTGACGGTCTGTCCATGGTCGCGACCATCACCAATGTGCTGGTCATCAATCCGAAGGTACAGGCGAAGACCGTCCAAGAATTTATCACCCTCGCCAAGTCCAAGCCGGGTGCTCTGCGGTACGGATCGGGCGGAACCGGCGGCATCACGAACTTCGCCGGAGAACTGTTCAAGAGCATGACCGGCACCAATATCATCCATGTGCCCTACAAGTTTGGAGCGCAAGCCATGAATGCCGTCGTCGGCGGGGAAGTCGAGATGAACATACTCAACATGCTCAACGCCGCGCCCCAAGTGCGTGCGGGGCGGCTGCGGGGGCTGGCCGTAAGCAGTCTCAAGCGTTCGCCGTTTCTCCCGAATTTGCCGACGCTCAACGAATCCGGTGTCAAGGGTTACGAGATCGTCGAGTTTTACTTGATGGTGGTTCCTGCCAAGACCCCAGGCGCGCTGGTAAAGCGGCTGCATGGAGAGGTGGTGAAGGCGGTGAACTCGAATGAGTTGCGAGACCGGTTCAAGAACCTGGCGTCGGAACCGGTGACGGCTTCACCGGATGAAACCAAAGCCTACCTCCTGCGGGAACAGGCGAAGTACGCCAAGATCGTGAAGGACGTCGGGATCAAGGCTGAGTGAGCGCGCGGCGATGCGCGGTATTTCCGTTCCACGAAGGGAAATGAATCCGAGCCATCAGGCGATTATCGACTCGATCGATTCCAATCGCTGCACCGAACTCGCGGTCGCGCTGGTTGATGTTCCAAGCCTCACCGGAAACGAACAGCCCATCGCGGAGTGCGTGCACCGGCTGCTGCGGGACATGGGCGTTGAAAGCAGCCTGCAGGAATTCGAACTGGGACGCTTCAACACGATCGGGCGGTTCCGCGGTTCGGGCGGCGGCGCGACGCTGCTGTTCAATGGCCACATGGACATCTCGTTTTCCGGCAACGAGGCCTATCTGCCGCAGCTCCCGGGTTACAAGCCGAAAGCGGTCGTAAAGGACGGCTGGATCTACGGCATGGGCGTGCACAACATGAAGGGCGGCTGCGCAGCCTATCTCGCGGCCGTGGAAGCGGTCGTGCGTTCGGGGGTGCGGCTCAAGGGCAATGTCCTGCTCGCCTTCGTCGGGGGAGAGATCGAGCGCCACGCAGTGCTGCATTATCAGGGCGCGAGCTTTCGCGGAGGTGGCTGCGGCACCAAGCACTTCGTCACCAACGGCGGCATTGCTGACATGGCGGTGGTCGGAGAACCGACGCGCATGATGCTTATCACCGAGCACGTAGGCTCCGTGGGAGTGCGCATCAGTACCCGCGGCAAACCCGCGCCGCTACGCGTGGCCAGCCATGGAGACGACGCCATCCAGAAGATGCGCGCGCTGCTGGATGCGTTCGATGGCTATGCCGCCGACTATAGCCGGTGCCACGAATACAGGGGAAGGCGCTCGACTGTGCATCTGCACTCGATCGAAGGCGGCTGGCCATACCGCTGCAACCGCGTGCCCATCTTCTGTCACGTGTTTCTGGAGTACCGGTTGCTGCCGGACCAGATGGTCAAGGACATCCCGCTTGAGGTCGAGCGGCTCCTCGCGAGGGTGCGCACAGCGCGCGCCGACATCGAATTCGACGTAGAGTACTTCGTGACACTACCGCCGCATCGCAGCGAAAGCGATTCGATCGTCGCCCACCATCTGCGCGACGCGCACCGCAGGATCATGGGCGCGCCGCCCGAGGAAGGCGTGGGAGCATTCTACTCGGACGCGAGCCATCTCCAGGCGTACGGGATCCCCGCGGTGAACTACGGGCCGAGCGGGCGCACGGTGAGCGGCAAGGAGAACTGGGATCCGGAAATCGGCGAGCATCTGTCAGTCGAGGATCTCACTGCAACCGCGCGTGTATATGCGGCCTTGATTCTGGACGTTTGCAGCTGCTCGCGCGACGAACTTGGACTGGCGACCCCGCTCGCGCCTAAACGCGCTTGCCCGGGCACACCGCCGTCGAATCGTACGACCGGTTTTTCATAGGAGACAACATGCTCAAGAAGCGCTTCCTGCAGCCTCGCGACATGTGGGCGCGAGTGGAAAAGGGGAATCTCCTCTACGTGCCGATCGTGGTGGCTGAAAGCCCGGAACACGCCCACATCTATCTCGCAGGTCAGATTGCGCGCAACGCCGACGGCACGATCGTGGGCAAAGGAGACATGCGCGTGCAGATCCGCAAGGTCTGCGAAAACATCGGAAAAGGGTTGTCGCACGTCGGCGCGACGTTCGACGACGTGGTGCGGGCCACAACTTACGTCACCGACATCGAGGAGTATTACCGCTGCTCGGACGAGCGCTTCAAGTTTTTCAAGAACAATCGGCCCGCCAGTACCTTGATACAGATCTCACGTCTGGGGCACCCGGACTGCGTCGTCGAGATTGAATGCGAGGCGATCATCGAACCCGCGCGGCTGAAAGGTTGAGGCGCCGGCCGTACGGTCCAGTTGCGCATGGAGGCGCGGCGATGTCGAGGAAAGCCAGAACTACGAAGACCGTCGGGGCATACAGCGCCGGCTACGGTGGCAAGTACGTCTTCAATCTTTACGCTCTGAAGCGAGTGCCCGCGGGAGGCAAGGCTGGCGACGTGGATCATTACGCGAACACGCGCGCGGTCGTGATCGAGGGCAAGTGGATACAGATCGGACTCGCCTTTGAAAAGGCCGGTTGCGGCGCGCGCCCACATACTCACCCCAACGAGCAGTTCAACTTCGTGCTGAAGGGTACGCTCATGGCCGACATCGCCGGCAAGAAAACGATGAAGGTTCCGGCCGGCTCTGTCGTGTATTTCCCGGCCAACGTCGTACACCGCACCTACGCTACGCCGGAAGAGGACGTGATCTTCTACGTCGTTAAGGATCTCTCCCACGGCATTGCCGGACGACCGGTGGACAGGAGCGGGAGCGGCGCGCATTACGTATCGAATCGCGGCGCTGCAAAGGCGGGGCGCGAGCACCTGTCCCGGCGCAAGAATTAGAAGGAACGCGGTTTCAGTACCGGTGAAGATGCGGACACGAATCATCGCCAAGCTGAGGTTCGATAGGAAGAATCATGGCAACGCCGACAGATCAGTTGAAGAAGAAGCTCCTCGCGATGGTCGACCGGGATGAGCTCGTCGCGATCGCGTGCGATCTCGTCAACATCCCATCGCCTACCGGCGGGGAAAAGGCCTGTGCCGACTACATCATCGGCCGCTATGAGAAAGCGGGCATCAAGGTCTTGCCGCAGGTTTTCGAGGACACGCGGTCCAACGCCGTCGGCATCATCAAGGGGAGGGGGGGCGGCGCCGTGCTCATGCTGAACGGGCATATGGATACGTCTTACACGGGAGAAGAGCAGTATCTCCCAGACCGACCCGGCTACAAGCCGAAGGCAGTCATCGACGGCGACTGGATCTACGGGCTGGGCATCTACAACATGAAGGGCTCGCTGGCCTGTTTCATTCATGCTGCCGAGATACTCCGGCGCGCGAAAGTGGAACTCGCAGGCGATTTCATCATCGCCTGTGTTGCCGGCGAAATCGAGAAGTCCCAAGTCGATCGTTACCAGGGACCGCTCTATCGTGGTGGTGCTTGCGGAACCTGGTACGCGATCACGCATGGTGCGGTCGCGGATTTCTGTGTAGTCGGCGAGCCCACCGGGATGACGCTGATGCACGCACATGGCGGCTATGTGTGGACAAAGATTACGCTGGTAGGCGACCCGATGCATACCATTTTCGGCCACAAGCGCGACAACACAATCAACAACATGATGAAAGTCATGCATGCGATTCAGGAGTGGGGCGACGAGTACGAAAAGCGCCGCGCTAAGTATGGAATGCCGGCCCACGTCACGCTCTCGGCGATCGAGGGTGGTTGGCCCTACCGTTGCTCGCGCGTGCCGGTCTATTGCACACTCTACGTGGACACGCGCCTTCTCCCCGGCCAGCAACCGCTCGAAGTGCAACGCGAAATCGAAGCAGTGGTGGCGCGACTGCGCACAGCAGACCCCGATCTGGTGCAACTGCACGTCGAGACGAACGTATTCATGAATCAGTGGGGCTCGGAGTGTTCGGCCGAAGAGCTCATCTACAAGGCTGTGGCAGGCGCGCACCAGGAGGTCCACGCCAAGCCGGTGGAGATCACGGCGGTGCCGTTTGCTTCCGATGCCTGCGAGCTCGTGTGTCACGGCATTCCCAGCCTGAACTACGGTGCGACCGGCCGCACCCGCACCCTCTCGGGCGTGCACCACCATGGCGGGGGTCAAAGCGACTGGAACCCGAAACAGGGGGAGCATGCATCGATCTCGGACATGATCCTGACCACCAAGGTCTATCTAACGTTGATTCTCAATCTTTGCACCAAGACCCCGGACGAGCTCGGAATCAAGCCGCGAGATTCGCATGCACATTGAGACAGGGCACCGTGTTTGGGATTTGCCGCGGAAACGTTCACACCCCAACGTTAAGGAGGCATTATGACGGGCAACCGCCAGATCAGTCATAAGCGGCGATCACTGCTGAAAGGTATCGGTGCCCTCGCGCTGGGCGGAGCTTATAACGCGCGCCTGCAAGCGCAAGCGAAGCTGCGCAAGATGGAAGTTTTCATCGGCACCACACCCCATTTCGGCAACGTGATCGTCGGCACTGAAAAGGGTTTCTTCGAGAAAGAGGGGCTGCCGGTGGCGATCACCAACTTCGCCAGCGGCTCGGTTGCGGCCGACGCCTTCCGCGCCGGCAATGGCCATGTCGTGGTGACCGGCGATCTTCCCGCGATACGGCTGTGGAACCAGGGCAACATAGGTATCTCTCCGCAGGCCAATTACGACGAGCTTTCGATCATCGTCGGCCGCAGCTATATCAAATCCGCTGCCGACATGCGCGGCCGGAAGGTTGGCGTGTTGATCGGCTCGACGTCAGAATTTTTCGTCCAGCTCTACCTGGCCCGCGGCAACGTCAAACGCAACGAGGTCGATCTAATCAACCTACGTCCGGCCGAAATGGTGACTGGGTTGGCGCGCGGCGATATCGATGCCTTTGTAATCTGGCAGCCGTTCGGCTGGCGCGCGCTCGCTGCGGTGAAGGATGCACGTATCCTCACCACCGGACGCGGCTATTTCCGCGAATGGGAGGCGGTCACGACTACGCGCGAGTACGCCAACACCCACGCGCCGGAGCTCGTCGCCTTCCTCAGGGGGCTTGATGCCGCCGGCAAGTGGATCCCCAAGAACCTCGATGAAGCGGCTAAACTGGTCGCAGCGCAGATCCGGCTCGACGACCCCAGGCTCGCACGCGACATGATGGAAAAGATCGACTGGAGCATTGCCTATACGAGGAAGTTCCGGAAGGACATGGAGTTTATAAGCGGGTTCATCAACGTCAAACTCAATTGGGACACCATGTTTGACAAACGCTTTCTCGGCAAGCTCGGCTCCGGTTATGTGGAATAGGGCGTCCACCGCGCTGAGCGCGCGCCGGCAACCACCTTACTTGCTGTCGATGGGTTAAGCCTCGTCTGTCGGATGCTCCGGCAATGTCCACACGTGGGTATCCTGCGACCGGCCCTGCCGTCCCACCCTGGACCTGCCTGCGCCTTGACGCTGTCACGAAAGTATTTCGCGACACGCGCGGTGGCGAGTATACGGCAGCCCGCGACATTTCGATCGCGATCAATCGCGGCGATTTCTACTGCCTGCTTGGGCCGAGCGGCTGCGGCAAAACGACGCTGCTCAACTTGATTGCGGGTTTCGAGCCGGTGACTGCAGGCGCGATAGCGTTTGCCGGCGAAGCGCACGGCCAGTCGTGGCGACGGACAATCCAGGGCCCCGGCGTAGACCGTGCCATGATCTTCCAGGATATGGCCGAGGCACTGTTTCCATGGCTCAACGTCGAGGAGAACATCCTGTTCGGGCCGCGCATGGCCGGCGTGCCGCGCAACGCCTATTTCGCCAAATTCGATTTCTATCTGCGTATGGTCGGTCTCAGGGAAGACGCGCACAAGTTCCCCTTCGAGCTCTCCGGCGGTATGAAACAGCGCGTCCAGATTGCGCGCGCGCTGATCACGGAGCCCGAAGTGCTGTTGATGGACGAGCCGTTCGCCGCGCTCGACGCTATCACCAAACGCCTATTACAGCAGGAGCTGTCGCGCATCTGGCAGGAAACGCGCAAGACTATCGTTTACATCACGCACGACTTAATCGAAGCGCTGCTGCTCGGCACGCGAGTGGCGGTGATGACGGCGGGTCCTTCTGCCACGATCAAATGCGAGCTTCCCGTCGATTTGCCACGGCCGCGCAGTGCTACCGATCCCGATTTCGTCGAACTCACACGCCGGCTTGAAACACTGCTGCACGAAGAAGTGCATGCAGCGAGCAAGGTGATAAGCGAGGTGCCATGAGTGGCGAGCGCCTGACCGGTGTCGCCCGACAAACCGCGCCACGGGCGATTCGCGATGAGATGGTAAGGCGCATTCTGCGGCAGACAGCGATGGCGGCCATCGCGCTTAGCAGCTTGGTTGTATTGTGG